>NZ_JBSFJC010000084.1:0-39783 GCF_053597855.1 Kitasatospora sp. NPDC001225 | reverse complement strand
GGGGCGGGCAGTCGATCGACTGCCCGCCCCGGCTTCGTGTCCGGAAGGGAAACCCCCGGGTCAGGACTCCGGGGTGGACCCCTTGCCCCGGGTGAGGACCCGTCGCACCGGCGCGGAGACGGCCTCGACCGCCCGGGCGACCGCGGCGTCGGCCGTCGCCCGGGCCGCCCGCGCCGCGTCGGAGATCCGCCACCACAGCTGCGCCGAGGACGGCGGCAGCAGCAGCGCCCTGGTCCGTCCGGCCCGGCCGGCGGCCGCCCGCAGCCCGCGCCGCACGGTGCGGACGTCGGCGGCCAGCGGCTCGGTGACGGGCTGCCCGGGCGGGGCGTAGAGCACCCGCTCGGTGGCCAGCGCCAGTCGGCCGGTGGCCGCCGCCGAATCCGCGTCCAGGTGGGCCTTCTGGGTGATCCGGTGGGCCGCCGAGCGCGGGGTGCGTGACTCGTCCGGGGGAATTCCGAGGTCCCAGGCGGAGTCGACCAGCTCGTCCCAGGCGGCCAGCACCTGGGCGTCGGTCAGCTCCGCCGCTCCGCTCCCGCCGGGCCCGCGCCGCCCGCCGCCGCCCAGCCGGCGTCGGCGTACGGCCGCGCGCCAGACCATCGGGACGAGCAGCAGGGCGATCAGCGCGAGCACCGCGGCCAGGGTGCCGAGCACCTGGCCGGAGAGCAGCCAGGACTCCTCGGCGGTCTTGGCGACGGCCTTGTCCTTGGAACCGCACTCGCCGAGCTGGCGCTGCTTGGCGGTGCAGTCCGAGCCGGAGCTCGGCAGCGGGGCGGCCGAGGCGGTCTGCGGGGCGGCGGTCGCCTGCTGGGTCGGCGCGGTGGTCGGGGCGGTGGACGCCTCGGTGTAGCGGGTCGGGACGCCGCGGCTCGGGGTCGGCTCGAAGCGCAGCCAGCCGTAGCCCGTGAAGTACAGCTCGGGCCAGGCGTGGTACATCCGGCCGGTCACCGAGTAGACGTTGCCGCCCTTGCTGTCGCCGGGGGTGAAGCCGACGGCCACCCGGGCCGGGATCTTCAGCTCCCGGGCCATCGCCGCCATGGTGGAGGCGAAGTGCACGCAGAAGCCCCGGCGGTCGCGCAGGAAGACGGCGATGGCGTTGCTGCCGGTGCCGCCGCTGACGGCGGTGTCGTACGTGAAGCCCGGCCCGGTGAACCAGTTGACCAGCGCCGTCGCCCGGTCGAAGTCGTTCTTCGCGCCGGCGGTGACGGCCTTGGCCTGCTCGGCGACGACCGGCGGCAGGTCGGTCGGGAGGGCGGTGTAGCGCTCCCTGATGTCCGACGGCGCGGTGCCCGCGAGGCGCAGCTCGTTGGCGGTGGGCCGCACGTCCAGGGCGGTGACGTGGTAGCTCAGGCCGCGGATCGCCTTGTCGCTGGTCGGCAGGACGGTACGGGTCAGCGGGTCGAGCTTCCAGGCGCTCCGGTCGGGGAGCTGGACAGAGGCGGCCGGGTAGGGCATCGGCAGCCAGCTCCCCCCCAGCCGCTCGTCGACCTTGAAGTCGCCCTCGAACCGGGCCACCTGGGGGTCGCGCAGGCCCTCGGGGGCGGGCAGGGCCGCCGGGAGGTCCTGGACGGTGGTGCTGCCGAGCCGCCAGTTGACGCCGTCGAACTGGTCGAGCGAGCCGGTCCGCAGGTAGACCTGGTCGGCCAGCGGGGTGTCCAGGGTGTAGCTGAGCAGTTCCGCGTCGGTCGGCTTGGAGATCGCGGCCTCCAGGCTGACCAGCGGGTCGAGGCTGGTCGACAGGCTCCCGCCGACGCCCTTGCCGCCCGATCCGCCGGAGCCGGAGTTCAGCAGCCCGAAGCTCCAGTGCGGCAGGACCACCGGCAGCAGCAGCGCCACCGCCAGGGCCAGCACGCCGACCTGCCGGCCGCCCGGGCTGACCCGGCCGGACTCCACCGAGCCGCGCGCGCCGCCGTAGAACACCCGGCCCCAGCGGGAGACCCGGTCCTGGCCCTCGGCGAACAGCAGCAGCAGGTAGCCGGCCGCGGCGACGGCGAACCAGACCCAGCTGCCGTGCTCCCCGGCCAGGCCGTTGCCGACCGAGTACAGCGCCAGCAGCGGCAGCCCGGCCAGCGCCGAGCGCCGGTAGGTCACCGCGACGGTGTCCACCGCGACGGCGATCAGCCCGATCGCCGAGACCAGGATCAGCCGCAGTCCGGCGGTGGGCGGAGCCGGGATGGCGTACTGCTGTATGTCGTCCAGGCCGGCGGTGAAGACCTGGTCCAGGACCCGCAGCGCGGACGGGCCGGGCAGCATCCCGCCCTCGCCGGCGAAGCCGAGCAGCAGCAGGAGGAGCAGGACCAGCAGCTGCCCGAGCGGCACCGTCCAGCGGTACACCGGGGCACGGCGCAGGCCCGCGCCGGCCGCGGCGACCACGGCGATCACCAGGAGGGCGTGGGTGAGCCAGCTGCGGGTGGTGAGCAGCGGCATCATGCACAGCGCGGCGAGGGCGGTGGCCAGCGCCGAGTACGCGGTCAGTTTGGCCCGGGTGGTCACGCGCCGGCCTCTTCTCGGTAGGGGGCGGTCGTCCGGCTGCCGTCGGCGGCCCGCCACAGGTCCGGTACGGAGTCCCCGGCCCGTACCGGGATCACCGTCCAGCCGGCTTCGCGCAGCTGCTGGACCCGGGCCCGGAAGTCGTCGCCGCCGGTGTCCGGGGCGAGCATCCGCAGGCCGGCCCAGGTGCCGGTGTCCAGCAGGAAGGCGATCGCCCCGCCGGCGCGGCTGCGCAGCCGGCCCAGCCGGGTGGCCTGGGCGTCGTCCAGCTCGCCGAGGACGGCGACCAGCAGGCCCTCGCCGCCGGCGCGCAGCGGGTCCTCGGCACGGGAGAGGGTGCCGCCGTCGGACAGGTCGGCGACCGCGAGGGCGTCCAGGACCAGCCCGGAGGTGTCGGCGCCGCTGTGGCTGCCGCCCGCGCCCGGCCCGGGCACCGACAGCCCGGTGTCGGTGAGCAGCCGGGTCTGGTAGCCGCGTTCCAGCAGGTGCACGGCGACCGAGGCGGCGCAGCCGACCGCCCACTCGAAGGAGGAGGCGGGGCCGCTGCCCCGGTGGGCGATCTCCCGGGTGTCCAGCACGACGGTGGCCCGGGCCTGCTGCGGCTGCTCCTCGCGGCGCACCATCAGCTCGCCGTACCGGGCGGTGGAGCGCCAGTGCACCCGGCGCAGGTCGTCGCCGGGCCGGTACTCGCGCAGGATCACGTCGTCGTCGCCGGCCAGCGCCAGGGTGCGGCTGTGGCTCTCGCCCTGGCCGATCCACTCGCCGCTGAGCCGTACCGACGGCAGCGCCTGGACCTGGGGGACGACGGTGAGGACGTCGGAGGCGGTGAAGGCGCGGGTCACCTCGCACATCCCGAACGGGTCGGCCAGCCGCAGCTGGAGCGGCCCGAGCGGGTAGCGGCCGCGCAGGTCGGAGCGGACCCGGTAGGAGACCTCGCGGTGGCCGCGCGGCTCGACCCGGTCCAGCACGAAGCGCGGGCGCGGCCCGAGCACGTACGGGACCTTGTCCTCCAGCAGCAGCACCCCGGTGGGCACCCGGGAGACGTTGTCGACCCGCAGGTGGACCCGGGCCTCCTGGCCGGCGACCGCCCGGCGCGGGCTGAGCCGGCGTCCGCTGGCCACCCGGTAGCGGGTGTTGGCGACGACCACCACGGCGACCAGCGGCAGCGCGGCGAGTAGGACGCCGACGCGCAGCAGGGCGTCCTGGTCGAGCAGGTAGGAGCAGGCCACCGCGGTGACCCCGGCGGCGAGGAAGGACCGCCCCCGGGTGGTGAGACCGCGGAACCCGGCCCGCAGTCCCGATGATTCGGACTGGGCCACCTCAGCCCCTCCGGACGGCCGGGCCGCCCTGCGGGCGCGGCAGCGGCAGCCGGGCGACCAGGTCGGCCACGATCTGCTCGGAGGTGCGGCGGCTGAGCTGGGTCTCGGCGGTCGGCATCAGACGGTGCGCCAGGACCGGGACGGCGAGGCGCTGGATGTCGTCCGGGGTGACGTAGTCGCGCCCGTCCAGCGCGGCGGCGGCGCGGGCGGCCCGGACCAGGTGCAGGGTCGCGCGGGGCGAGGCGCCCAGGCGCAGCTCGGGGCTGGTGCGGGTGGCGCCGACCAGGTCGACGGCGTAGCGGCGGACCGGGTCGGCGATGTGCACGGTGCGGACCAGGTCGATCAGCTTGAGGATGTCGGAGGCGTGCGCGACCGGCTGGAGGTCCTCCAGCGGGCTGGCGCCGGCGTGGGTGTCGAGCATCGCGAGCTCGGCCTCGGGGCTGGGGTAGCCGATCGAGATCCGGGCCATGAAGCGGTCGCGCTGGGCCTCCGGCAGGGGGTACGTGCCCTCCATCTCGACCGGGTTCTGGGTGGCCACGACCATGAACGGCGAGGGCAGTTCGTAGCTGGTGCCGTCGATGGTGACCTGGCGCTCCTCCATGGACTCCAGCAGCGCCGACTGGGTCTTCGGCGAGGCGCGGTTGATCTCGTCGCCGACCACGACCTGGGCGAAGATCGCGCCCGGGCGGAACTCGAAGTCGTGCCGCTGCTGGTCGTAGATGTTGGTGCCGGTGACGTCCGAGGGCAGCAGGTCGGGCGTGAACTGGATGCGGCGCACGGTGCAGTCGAGCGAGCGGGCGAGCGCCTTGGCCAGCATGGTCTTGCCGACGCCGGGCACGTCCTCCAGCAGCAGGTGGCCCTCGGCGAGCAGGACGGTCAGGGCGATCCGGACGGCCTCCGGCTTGCCCTCGATCACGCTCTCGACGTTGCCGCGCACGCGGTCCACGACCGCGGCGAGTTCGGGGAGCCCGGTCTGCCGGAACCCGCCCGCCCGCTGCGGTTCGCCCCCCGCGGGACTGCCGAGTCCGGCCTGATCCTTGTAGCTCGTCACCCGTATACGCTCCCTGGCACCCTGTGCCCGCCCCGTCCCGAGGCCGGACCCCACCCCATGCTTGACGCGGCCGTCCCGGGGGCGGTTCCGAACGAGGAGCCGGCGGCCGGGAAGGCGGCCTGCGGCCTGGCCGCCCCAGGTGGTTCGGGGTCCGACCGGCAGGCGCATTCTCCCCTGCGGGATGGCCAGAAGTCACCATTCGGCGGTGCCCGAATGCCCGGACACCGTCGGCCGGGCAGGGTCGGGGCGGGTCGCTCAGTCGATCTCGCGGAGCAGGCCGGTGTGGACGTCGAAGACGAAGCCGCGGACGTCGTCGGTGTGCGGCAGGAAGGGAGAGGTGCGGACGCGCTGCATGGACTGGCGGACGTCGCCGTCCAGGTCGACGAAGGCCTCCACCGCCCACTGCGGGCGCTGGCCGACCTCCAGCTCCAGCTCGCGGCGGAAGTCCTCGGTCAGCCCGAGCAGGCCGCAGCCGGTGTGGTGGATCAGCGCGATCGAGCGGGTGCCGAGGGCGCGCTGGCTGATGGTCAGGGACCGGATGGTGTCGTCGGTGACGACGCCGCCGGCGTTGCGGATGACGTGGGCGTCGCCGAGTTCGAGGCCGAGCGCGGCGAACAGGTCGAGTCGGGCGTCCATGCAGGCGACCACGGCGATCTTCTGCACCGGGCGGGCGTCCATGCCGCCGTCCCGGAAGGTCACCGCGTAGGCGCGGTTGGCCGTGACGAAGCGGTCGATGACGGTGGGTCTGGCAGGGGCGGCAGCGGCGTTCGGCGAGGGCCGGTCGGGTGTCACTGTCATGGGGGCGACGTTAGTGCGGATCGGGCCCGCGCGGTGGGGCCGGGAGCTACAGAACGGCGGGCCGTGATCGGGTGCATCGCCACAACAGGAGCTGCTCCCGGAGCGGCCGCCGCCGACCCCGCACGCGGGGCGGCCAGGGGGCGCGCGCCCGCCGCCGAAGGCCCCCGATCCGGACCGCCGCCGGTCCGCCCCGAGGGCCGCGACCTGCGGTGATCCGTACCGCCGCCCGGGTGGTGCGCCGGAGCGGGCCATTGACTGGCAGGGGCCGCGCGATAGAGTTTGCGGCGCAGTGGAGCACACCCGCCGGGGCCCGTCAACGGGGCTTCCCCGGCCGGTGCGGCCCGGTCGAAGCGGCCCGTGGCCTCCTCCCGCTCCGTGCCCACCTGGCGCACCTTCCCCGGCGCCGGGCGGTCACGACCTTCCCCTCGAGCGGGCGGGGACCACGGGCCGCTTCGTCGTGCCGGGGCACGGTGGGCGAGAATGGTCGCAGCTCCCGGACGTCGGGCTGCTCCGCACCGAGGAAGGGCGCCACCGCGCATGACCACCAACGAACCGGGCCCCAAGCACGTTCCGGTGATGCTCCAGCGGTGCATGGACGCGCTCGCACCGGCGATCTCGCGCCCCGGGGCCGTCGTGGTGGACGCCACCCTCGGCCTCGGCGGGCACAGCGAGGCGCTGCTGACCCAGTTCCCGGAGGTGCGGCTGGTCGCGGTGGACCGCGACCCGGCGGCGCTGAAGCTGTCCGGCGAGCGGCTGGCCCCGTTCGGCGACCGGGCGACCCTGGTGCACGCCGTCTACGACGAGATCCCCGAGGTGCTGGAGCGCCTGGACATCGACCGGGTCGACGGCGTCCTGTTCGACCTCGGCGTCTCCTCGATGCAGCTGGACGAGGCGGACCGCGGCTTCGCGTACGCGCAGGACGCGCCGCTGGACATGCGGATGGACCAGACCCGGGGGATCAGCGCGGCGGAGGTGCTGAACACCTACGGCCACGGCGACCTGGCCCGCATCCTCAAGGTGTACGGCGAGGAGCGGTTCGCCGGGAAGATCGCCTCGGCGATCCTGCGGGAGCGGGAGAAGGAACCGTTCACCAACAGCGCGCGTCTGGTCGAGTTGGTGCGGAACGCCATTCCGGCGGCGACCCGTCGGACCGGCGGGAACCCGGCGAAGCGGACGTTCCAGGCGCTGCGGATCGAGGTCAACGGCGAGCTGGAGGTCCTGGACCGGGCGATCCCGGGGGCGCTGGACGTCCTCGCGATCGGCGGCCGGATCGTGGTGATGTCCTACCAGTCGCTGGAGGACCGGCTCGTCAAGCAGTACCTGGCCGCCGGTGCGACCAACACCGCTCCGCCGGGGCTGCCGTTCATCCCGGAGGAGCACCAGCCCTGGCTCAAACTGATCACTCGCGGTGCCGAGCTGGCCACCGAGGAGGAGATCGAGGAGAACCGGCGCGCCGCGCCCGTACGGCTGCGGGTGGCGGAGAGGATCAGGGACCGAAGCAAGCGGGGCTGACGAACCGGCCCGGCGGGGTCCGAAGGGCGGAGGAAAGCGGTGGGGCCGGTGGCCGGTGAGGTCCGGGCGGGGCGGGGAGGACTCCCCGGGCAGGGCAGGGCGCGGATCACGGTCCGGCCGGGCAGGCGTCCGGTACGGAGGCGCACACCGTTCGCGGTGCTCGTCGTGGTGCTGCTGGCGGCCGGGCTGCTCGGCCTGCTCGCGCTGAACACCGCACTCAACGAGGGCTCCTTCGAGCTGTCCCGACTGCAGAAGCAGACCACCGTGGCGACCGACGAACAGCAGAGCCTCCAGCACGAGATCGACCAGAGCTCGGCCCCGGACGCGCTGGCCAGGCGCGCCGCCGAGCTGGGCATGGTCCCGGCCGGCGGGATGGCCTTCCTGGACGTCCCGAACGGCGGCAAGGTGGTCGGCACCCCCGGCCCGGCGCAGGACAGCCCGCCGGTCAAGCGCTCCACGGCCGAGCCGTGGCCGACCAGGACCCCCTCCGGTGCCGCCCAGCCGAGCGCGGCCCAGCCCGCCGCCGGGCCGTCACCGGCCGCGCCGCAGCCGGGCGGTGCCCCCTCGCCGGCCGCGCCGCCGCCCGCACCGGCCCCGGCGACGTCCGCCGGCGACTCGGTGATCCAGCTCAACCCGGTCTCGCCCGCCGCGGCCGCGAAGCCGAACGGAGGCGCGGGCCGATGAGCCAGTGGACCGTCAGAAGGGGTGACGGGCGCGAGGCGCCCGGCGAGCGCGGCGAGGTGGCCGCATGAGCACTCCACGTCAGCCGGGCGGGACCGGCGGTTCCGGCAGCGGCAACGGCCGCCGTCCGGTGCCCCGGGGCACCGCGCCGCGCGCGCAGTCCGCCGCCGGCCGCGGTCAGCCCACCAAGGCCCAGCCCACCAAGGGGCAGCCGGCCAGGAGCCAGCCCGCCAAGGCCCAGCCCGCCCGCAGCCAGCCGGCGAAGGGCCAGCCCGCGCGCAGCCAGTCGGCCAAGGCCCAGCCCGCCAAGTCGGCCTCCGCCGGCCGGACCCCGCGGGCGCCGCAGCAGCGCCGCCCCGAGGGGCGCCCGCCGGCCCGCAGCCAGGCGGCGGTGCGCCCGAAGAGCCGTCCGCCGCTGCGCCCCAAGGCGCTCAAGCTGGCCGAGCCGAAGCGCCGGCTGCGGGTGATCTCCGTGGTGCTGTCGCTGGTGTTCTCCGTCTTCGCGGGCCGCCTGGTGCAGCTCCAGCTGGTGGACGCCGACGCGCTGGCCGCCGACGCCAACACCAACCGCTACATGAACATCCCGATCACCGCCGAACGCGGCTCGATAACGTCCTCCGACGGGGTCGCGCTGGCGGCCACCGTGGACGCGTACGACATCACCGCCGACCCGGCGATGTTCACCCCGGAGGCGACCGGCATCCCGGACGCGCCGGAGCAGGCGGCCGCGCTGCTGTCGCCGATCCTCGGCGTGCCCAAGGAGAAGATCGCCACCGACCTGCACACCCCCAAGACCCGCTACAAGCGGCTCGCGGCCCAGCAGACCCCGGCCGCCAAGAAGCAGATCAGCGACCTCAAGTCGGGTCTGGAGAAGCAGGCCGGCTCGCGGGCCTGCCAGGCCCAGAAGAAGCTGCTCGGCAAGCCCGCCGACCAGGGCGGGCGCACCCGGGTGGACAACGAGTGCGCCAACCCGCTGGCCGGGGTGTTCAACCGGGAGACCCAGAAGCGGATCTACCCGGCGGACGGCCTGGCCGCCAACCTGGTCGGCTTCGTCAACGCCGAGGGCGAGGGCGCCGGCGGCCTGGAGCAGCAGTACCAGAAGCTGCTGGCCGGCAAGGACGGCCACAGCAGCTACGCCCAGTCGGGCGGGCGGCTGGTGCCCACCGCCGGGGGCTCGATGGAGCCGGCCGTACCGGGCGACGACGTGAAGCTGACCATCAACCGGGACATCCAGTGGGCCGCCCAGCGGGCGATCACCGACCAGGTGGCCAACTCCGGCGCGGAGAAGGGCTACGTGGTGGTCCAGGACGTGAAGACCGGCCAGGTCCTCGCGATGGCCACCGCGCCCGGCTTCAACCCGAACGACCTGAGCCTGGCCAAGCAGTCCCAGATGGGCAACCCGGCCCTGGTCGACGCGTACGAACCGGGCAGCACCGCCAAGCTGATGAGCCTGGCCGCCGTCCTGGACTCCGGCACGGCCAACTGGGACACCAAGGTGACCGTGCCCAACCGGCTGGTCCGGGCCGGGCAGCAGTTCAAGGACGACGTCGAGCACGGCGACTGGCACCTGACCCTGGCCGGGGTGCTCGCCAAGTCCTCCAACATCGGCACCATCGAGGCGGTCGAGACCCTCGGCGGCGGCGACCAGCTGAAGACCAACCAGGTGCTGGACGGCTACATGCGCAAGTTCGGGGTGGCCCAGCCGACCGGTCTGGGCTTCCCCGGGGAGACCTCCGGGATGCTCAAGAAGCCGGAGGACCTGGTCGCCTCGGAGAAGTACAACATCTCCTTCGGCCAGGGCCCGCTGCAGATGAACGCGCTCCAGGCCACCTCGGTCTACTCGACCATCGCCAACGGCGGGGTCCGGGTCGCGCCCAGCATCGTCCAGGGCGTCACCGACCCGAACGGCAAGTACGCCCCGAGCGCGCCGGGGGAGCAGACCCGGGTGGTCAGCCCGGAGACGGCCAAGACCCTCACCTCGATGCTGGAGTCGGTCGTCGACGACGAGCAGGGCACCGGCGGCAAGGCCGCCATCCCCGGCTACCGGGTCGCGGGCAAGACCGGCACCGCCGACCGGGGCGCCGCCGACGGCAAGGGCTACGACGGCTACACCGCCTCCTTCATCGGCTTCGCCCCCGCCGACGCCCCCCGCTACACCGTCTCCTGCACCCTCCAGGGCCCGGTCAACGGCCACTTCGGCGGCCAGCTGTGCGGCCCGGTGTTCAAGCAGGTGATGGAGTTCACCCTGAAGACCATGCAGGTCCCGCCGAGCGGCAGCCCGGCGCCGAACCTGGCCGTCGAGTGGAAGCCGTGAGCGCACGATGAGCAACGGACCGGCCGGGCCGGAGCACGGCGCGGCGGAGGGCCGGTTTGGCCCTGGACACCCTTCGGCGGATAGCCTTCCCGCCGTGCCGAAACCCGATCAAACCACCGTGAGTCCGCCCCGTCCGACCGGGACCACCGCCCTGCCGCTCGCCGAGCTGGCCGCCGAACTGGGCCTGCCGCCCGTCGAGGGCGGCGCCGTCACCGGCGTCACCCACGACTCCCGCGCGGTCCGTCCGGGCGACGTGTACGTGGCCTTCCCGGGCGCCAACCACCACGGCGCGGCGTTCGCCGGCAAGGCCGCGGAGTCCGGCGCGGTGGCGGTGCTCACCGACCCGGCCGGCGCCGAGCAGGCGGCCGCCACCGGCCTGCCGCTGCTGGTCGTCGACCGGCCGCGGGCCGTCATGGGCGAGCTGGCCGCGATCGTCTACGGCCGCCCCTCCCGGCGGCTGCTGATGATCGGGCTGACCGGCACCAACGGCAAGACCACCACCTCCTACCTGGTCGAGGGCGGCCTGCGCGGCGCCGGGCGCAGCCCGGGCGTGATCGGCACCGTCGAGATGCGGGTCGGCGAGGAGCGGATCAAGAGCGAGCGCACCACCCCCGAGGCCACCGACCTGCACGCGATCCTCGGCGTGATGGCCGAGCGCGGCGCCGACGCGGTGACCATGGAGGTCTCCAGCCACGCCCTGGTCTTCGGCCGCACCGACGGGGTCGCGTACGACGTCGCGCTGTTCAACAACCTGACCCCCGAGCACCTCGACTTCCACCCGGACATGGAGGACTACTTCCAGGCGAAGGCCCGGCTCTTCCAGCCCGGCAAGTCCCGCCACGGCGTGGTCAACCTGGACGACGAGTACGGCCGCCGGCTCGCCGCCGAGGCCAAGATCCCGGTGACCACCTTCTCCGCGACCGGCGCCGCCGCGGCCGACTGGCGGGCCGTGGACGTCCGGCTCGGGCCGGTCGGCTCCACCTTCAAGGTGCTGGGCCCGGACGGCGCCGAGGCCGAGGCCTCCGTCCCGCTGCCCGGCCCGTTCAACGTCGCCAACGCGCTCGCCGCGATCACCCTGCTGGTCGCCGCCGGCCTGCCGCTGGAGCGGGCCGTGGCCGGCGTCGCCGCCGTCCCCGGCGTGCCCGGCCGGCTGGAGCGGGTGGACGCCGGACAGCCGTTCGTCGCCGTCGTCGACTACGCGCACAAGCCGGACGCCCTGCAGGCCGTCCTCGCCTCGCTGCGCGAGGTCACCGAGGGCCGGCTGCACGTCGTGGTCGGCTGCGGCGGCGACCGCGACCCGCACAAGCGCGGCCCGATGGGCGCCATCGCCGCCCGTCTCGCCGACACCGCCCTGCTGACCAGTGACAACCCGCGCAGCGAGGACCCGCTGGCGATCCTCGCCACCATGCTGACCGGCGCCGCCGCGGTGCCCGAGGCCGAGCGCGGCGACGTCCTGGTCGTCCCCGACCGGGCCGAGGCGATCGGCCTCGCCGTCGCGCGCGCCCGGGCGGGGGACACCGTGCTGGTGGCCGGCAAGGGCCACGAGCTCGGCCAGTACGTACGAGACGAGATCCGCCCCTTCGACGACCGGGAGGTGCTGCGCGAATCCATCGCGCGGACCACGGCCGCACGGGGCGACCGAGGAGTAGAGCAGCAGTGATCGCACTGACCCTCGCCGAGGTGGCCGCCGCCGTCGGAGGCACGCTGGACGGCGCCGACCCGGACGCCCTGGTCACCGGCCCGGTCGAGGTCGACTCGCGGAAGGTGGCCCCCGGCGGCCTGTTCGCGGCCTTCGTCGGCGAGCACGTGGACGGCCACGACTACGCGGCCAAGGCGGTCGGGGACGGCGCCGTCGCGGTGCTGGCCTCCCGCCCGGTCGGCGTGCCCGCCGTCCTGGTCGACAGTGTGGTGGAGGCGCTCGGCCGGCTGGCCCGCGCCGTGGTCGCCCGCGCCGAGGGCACCGCCGTGGTCGCGCTGACCGGCTCGGCCGGCAAGACCAGCACCAAGGACCTGATCGCCCAGCTGCTCCAGCGCCGCGGCGAGACCGTCTACCCGCCCGGCTCGCTCAACAACGAGATCGGCCACCCGATGACCGCGCTGCGGGTCGAGGCCGGCACCCGGCACCTGGTCATGGAGATGGGCGCCCGGCACAAGGGCGACATCGAGTACCTCACCTCGATCACCCCGCCCCGGATCGGCGTGGTGCTCAACGTCGGCACCGCCCACGTCGGCGAGTTCGGCTCCCAGGAGGCGATCGCCGAGGCCAAGGGCGAACTGGTGGAGTCGCTGCCCGCCGACGGCGCCGCGATCCTCAACGCGGACGACCGGCTGGTGCGCGCGATGGCCTCCCGTACCAGGGCGAAGGTGGTCCTGTTCGGGGAATCGCCGGACGCCCACGTCCGGGCCACCGACGTTCGCCTGGACGCCACCGGGCGGCCATCGTTCACGCTCACCACCCCGGCCGGTTCCGCGCCCGTGCAGCTGCGCCTGTACGGTGAGCACCACGTCTCGAACGCCCTCGCCGCCGCAGCGGTGGCGGTGGAGCTCGGGATGTCCGTCGACGACACCGCGGCAGCCCTGGGCGAAGCGGGTGCGCTGTCCCGCTGGCGCATGGAGGTCGTCGACCGGGCCGACGGTGTCACCGTCGTGAACGACGCCTACAACGCGAACCCCGACTCGATGCGGGCCGCGCTGCGGGCGCTCGTCTCGATGGGTGGCCGGGGCCCGGAGCGCCGCCGCACCTGGGCGGTGCTCGGCGAGATGCGGGAGCTCGGCGAGGACAGCCTGGCCGAGCACGACGCCATCGGGCGGCTCGCCGTCCGGCTGGACGTCACCAAGCTGGTGGCGGTCGGCGGACGCGAGGCGGCCTGCATGGAACTCGGCGCGAGGAACGAAGGTTCGTGGGGTGAGGAGTCGGTGCTGGTGTCCGACGCGGACGCGGCGGTCGAGCTGCTGCGCAGTCAGCTGCGGCCGGGGGACGTGGTCCTGGTGAAGGCTTCCCGTTCGGTGGGGCTGGAGAAGGTGGCCGAGGCCCTCCTGACGGACGGTGTGGCCGCCTGATGAAGCAGATCCTTTTCTCCGGGATGATCGGTCTCATCCTGTCGCTGCTCGGCACCCCCGCCCTGATCAAGGTGCTCGCGAAGCACGGCTACGGCCAGTACATCCGGGACGACGGCCCCAAGGCGCACCACAGCAAGAAGGGCACGCCCACCATGGGCGGCATCGCCTTCATCCTGGCGACCCTGATCGCGTACTTCGCCACGAAGGCGATAACGGGCGAGAGCCCGACCGCCTCCGGGCTGTTGGTGCTCTTCCTGACCGCGGGCCTCGGCCTGGTCGGCTTCCTGGACGACTACATCAAGGTGGTCAAGCGCCGCTCGCTGGGCCTGCGGGCCAAGGCGAAGCTGGCCGGCCAGTCGATCGTCGGCCTCGGGTTCGCCATCCTGGCGATGCAGTTCCCGGACGACCGCGGGCTCAACCCGGCGTCCCAGAGCCTGTCCTTCGTCCGGGACTTCAAGTGGGCGATCGGCCCCGTCCTGTTCGTCATCTTCGCGTACTTCATGATCGCCGCGATGTCGAACGGCGTGAACCTGACGGACGGTCTGGACGGCCTGGCCACCGGCGCCTCGGTGATGGTCTTCGGCGCCTACACCTTCATCGGCATCTGGGAGCACACCCAGAGCTGCGCCTACGCGATCACCGCGACCGCCAACTGCTACGACATCCGGGACCCGCTGGACCTCGCCGTCGTGGCCTCCGCCCTGATGGGCTCCTGCTTCGGCTTCCTGTGGTGGAACACCTCGCCCGCCAAGATCTTCATGGGTGACACCGGCTCGCTCGCCCTCGGCGGCGCCCTGGCCGGTCTGGCGATCTGCTCCCGCACCGAGCTGCTGCTCGCGCTGCTCGGCGGCCTCTACGTGATCATCACCCTCTCGGTGATCATCCAGGTCGGCTCCTTCCGGATGACCGGCAAGCGCGTCTTCAAGATGGCGCCGTTGCAGCACCACTTCGAACTCAAGGGCTGGACCGAGGTCCTGATCGTCGTCCGGTTCTGGATCATCCAGGGCCTGTGCGTCGCCGTCGGCCTCGGCCTGTTCTACGCGGGATGGGTGACCGGATGACCGACCCCGACCTGACCACCCCGGCCAACCCGGACTTCGCCGGCCTGCCGGTCGCCGTCGCGGGGCTCGGCGTCTCGGGCATCAGCGCCGCGCGCGTCCTGCACGGCCTCGGCGCCCGGGTCACCGTGGTGGACGGCGGCAGCGGCCCCGGCCTGGCCGCCCGGGCCGCCGAGCTGGAGGCGCTCGGCGTCACCGTGCGGCTCGGCGACGGCGCGAGCCTGCCCGAGGGCACCGAACTGATCGTCACCTCGCCCGGCTGGGCGCCGGACAGCCCGCTGTTCGCCGCCGCCGAGGCGGCCGGGGTGCCGGTCTGGGGCGACGTCGAGCTGGCCTGGCGGCTGCGCAGGCCGCTGCCCGGCACCGGCGAGCCCGCCCCTTGGCTGGCCGTCACCGGCACCAACGGCAAGACCACCACCGTCCAGATGCTCGCCTCGATCCTCACCGCCGCCGGCAAGCGCACCGCCGCCGTCGGCAACGTCGGGGTCTCGGTCCTGGACGCGGTGCTCGCCGAGGAGCCGTACGACGTGCTCGCCGTCGAGCTCTCCAGCTACCAGCTGCACTGGGCGCCCTCGCTGCGCCCGCACTCGGCCGCGGTGCTCAACCTGGCGCCCGACCACCTCGACTGGCACGGCTCGATGGAGGCGTACGCCGCCGACAAGGGCCGGATCTACGAGGGCAACACGGTCGCCTGCGTGTACAACCTGGCCGACCCGGCCACCGAGGCGCTGGTCCGCGAGGCCGACGTCGAGGAGGGCTGCCGGGCGATCGGCTTCGGCCTCGGCGCCCCCGGCCCGTCGAACCTCGGCGTGGTGGACGGGCTGCTGGTGGACCGCGCCTTCGTCGAGGACCGGGCCAAGAACGCGGCCGAGCTGGGCGCCGTGTCGGACGTGAACCCGCCGGCCCCGCACAACATCGCCAACGCGCTCGCCGCGGCGGCGCTGGCCCGGGCGTACGGCGTCGAGCCGAAGGCCGTCCGGGAGGGCCTGCGGGCCTTCCGCCCGGACGCCCACCGGATCGCCGAGGTCGGCGTGGTCCGCGAGGTCACGTACATCGACGACTCCAAGGCCACCAACACCCACGCGGCGGCCGCCTCGCTGGCCGCCTACCGGCCGATCGTCTGGATCGCCGGGGGCCTGGCCAAGGGCGCGACCTTCGACGACCTGGTGCAGGGCGCGGCCGAGCGGCTGCGCGCCGTGGTGCTGATCGGCCAGGACCGGGCGGTGATCCGGGAGGCGCTGGAGCGACACGCTCCGGATGTGCCGGTGATCGAGGCGGCCGAGGGCCAGACTGGCGCGGTGGCGATGGCCGAGGTCGTTCGAACGGCCGCGTCGCTCGCCCGATCGGGTGACACGGTGCTGCTGGCGCCGGCCTGCGCCTCGATGGACATGTTCACCAACTACGGCGAGCGCGGCGACCTCTTCGCGGCGTCCGTCCGGGAGCTGGCGGGCGAGTAGTCAGGCGGGTGGACGGGCCGGCGCGGGCGCGTCGGACGGAGAGAGTGAGCGGGGAGCGGTGGCGGGGCAGGGCAGAGCGGATTCCGGCGTTGTGAAGCGGGACGCCGCCGAGCCGATGAGGGTGATCTCCGCCACCACGACCAAGTACAAGTCGGCCGGTCCGCTGGCCCGTCTCCAGGCCTTCCGGGCCCGGTGGCGGTACTGGCTGGACCGGCCGCTCACCCCGTACCTGCTGGTGCTCGGCAGCACCCTGCTGCTGGTCGTGCTCGGCCTGATGATGGTCTTCTCGGCCTCGCAGATCCTCGCCCTGAACCAGCACCACACGGCGCAGTACTACTTCCTCAAGCAGCTGATCGCGGCCATCCTCGGCCTGGTCCTGCTGATCGGCTTCGCCTCCGTCCCGGTGGCGGTGCTGCGGGTGATCACCTACCCGGTGATGATCGCGGTGATCGGCGCCCTCACCCTGGTCGCCATCCCCGGCATCGGGGTGCGGATCAACGGCAACCAGAACTGGCTGGATTTCGGCTTCTTCCAGTTCCAGCCCTCGGAGTTCGCCAAGCTCGCGCTGGTGCTCTGGGGCGCCGACCTGCTCGCCCGCAAGCAGAAGGCCGGCACCCTCAACTCGTGGAAGCACCTGCTGGTGCCGCTGGTGCCGGGGGCCCTGCTGCTGCTCGCGCTGATCATGTTCGGCGGCGACATGGGCACCTCGATGATCCTGGTGGCGATGCTGTTCGCGCTGCTCTGGATGGTCGGCGCGCCGCTGCGGCTGTTCGTGGCCACCGTCGGGGTGGCGGTGGTGGTCTGCACCGCGCTGGTGGTCACCGTCCCGCACCGGGCCGAGCGGCTGGGCTGCATCGGCGTCACCAAGCTCGACCCGGAGGGCGCCTGCTTCCAGGCCCTGCACGGCGTCTTCGCGTTCGCCAACGGCGGCGGCTTCGGTACCGGCCTCGGCGCCGGCGTGGAGAAATGGGGCCAGCTGCCCGAGGCGCACACCGACTTCATCTTCGCCGCGACCGGCGAGGAACTCGGTCTGGTGGGGACGCTGTCGGTGCTCGGTCTCTTCGCGGCACTAGGCTACGCGGGTATCCGTGTGGCCATCGGTACGAAGGACCCCTTCGTCAGGTACGCCGCGGGAGCCGCCACCACCTGGATCATGGCGCAGGCCATGATCAACCTGGGGTCGGCGCTGGGACTGCTGCCCATCGCGGGCGTCCCGCTCCCGCTGTTCTCCTACGGCGGTTCCGCCATGCTGTCGGCCATGTCCGCGATCGGTGTGCTGCTGTGCCTGGCGCGCAGCACCTCGGGCGCGAAGGCGGCCCTGGCCGCCCGGAGCAAGAACTCCCGGATCAGGAGACAACTGGCCCGGGTGCTGCCACGACGACGAACCACAGCGCGCCCGGCCCCGGGGCCGGCACGCAGGGAGCGGTGAATTTCGGTGCATGTCGTACTCGCCGGCGGGGGGACCGCCGGTCACATCGAGCCGGCCATGGCCCTCGCGGATGCCCTCCGCAGGCACGACCCGTCCGTCGGGATCACCGCCCTGGGCACCGAGCGCGGACTGGAGACCCGACTGGTACCCGAGCGCGGCTACCAGCTCGAGCTCATCCCGGCCGTCCCGCTGCCCCGCAAGCCCACCCCGGAGCTGATCACCGTCCCCGGCCGGCTGCGCGGCACCGTCCGGGCCGCCCAGGAGATCATCGAGCGGGTCAACGCGGACGCCGTGGTCGGCTTCGGCGGCTACGTCGCGATGCCCGCCTACCTGGCCGCCAAGCGGGCCGGGGTGCCGATCGTGGTGCACGAGGCGAACGCCCGCCCGGGCCTGGCCAACAAGATCGGCGCCCGCTACAGCGACTTCGTGGCGGTCTCCACGCCGGACAGCAAGCTGCGCGACTCCCGGTACATCGGCATCCCGCTGCGCCGGACCATCGCCACCCTGGACCGCGGCGCGGCCCGTCCGGAGGCCCGCCAGTACTTCGGCCTCGACCAGCGGCTGCCCACCCTGCTGGTCTCCGGCGGCTCCCAGGGCGCCCGCCGGCTCAACGAGACGATCACCGCGATCGCCCCGCGGCTCCAGCAGTACGGCGTGCAGATCCTGCACGCGGTCGGCCCGAAGAACGAGCTGCCGCAGGTGGCGGACGTCCCCGGGATGCCGCCGTACCGCCCGGTGCCGTACCTGGACCGGATGGACCTCGCCTACGCGGCCGCCGACATGATGCTCTGCCGGGCCGGCGCCATGACGGTGGCCGAGCTGGCGGCCGTCGGCCTGCCCGCCGCCTTCGTCCCGCTGCCGATCGGCAACGGCGAGCAGCGGCTGAACGCCCAGCCGATGGTCAAGGCCGGCGGCGGTCTGCTGGTGGACGACGCCGAGCTGACCCCGGACTGGGTGCTGCAGAACGTGCTGCCGGTGCTCACCGATCCGCAGCGGCTGTGGGACATGAGCCGTTCGGCCGCCGAGTTCGGCCGCCGGGACGCCGACGACCTGCTGGTCGGCATGGTCTACGAGGCCATCCAGGCCCACCGCGGCGGCCGCCGCCGTGGCTGACGGCCGGCTCGCCGACCCGCTGGAGGAGGAGCTGGAGGTGGAGGAGTCCGCTCCCCGCCTCCGGCTCTCCCGGCGGGGCATCGTGGTGCTGGGCGCGCTCGGCGCCGCGGTGCTCGGCGTGCTGGCCTGGCTGGTGTTCTTCTCCTCGGTCCTGGACGTGCGCACCGTCGCCGTCCAGGGCGCGGGCGACGACAAGCTGACGCCGGACCAGGTCCGCGAGGCGGTCGGCGGGCTCGGCGACGGGCCGCTGGCGCGGGTGGACCTGGACGGCGTCCGGCACCGGGTGGAGGGGATCCCCCGGGTGGCCAGGGCCGAGGTGTGGCGGGGCTGGCCGCACACCCTGCGGGTGAAGGTGGTCCAGCGCACGGCGGTGGCCGCGGTCAAGGGGGACGACGGCCGGTTCACCCAGGTCGACGCCGGGGGCGTGAGCTTCGCCACCGAACCGGCCCCGCCCGAGGGCGTCCCGGTGGTCGAGCTGCGACTCAGTCAGCAGGCGAACGACGTCGACGGGGTGATCTCCCGTCCGCAGCTGGTGCAGGGCGCGGTGGCGGTGGCCGCCGGGCTGCCGCCGGAGGTCGCCAAGCGGGTCGGCTCGGTGCTGGTGCACTCGTACGACGACATCCAGTTGCAGCTCAGCGGGGGTGCGACGGTGCGCTGGGGGAGTCCGGAGCAGATCGACCGCAAGGCCCGGGTCCTGGTCGCGCTCCTGAACCAGAAGGGCACGAACTTCGACGTGACGGCGCCGGAGGCGCCGGCGGTGTCGGGATGATCCGGTAGGTTCTCTGCCTGAGGGAGGGGTTGACGCCTTGAAGTGTCGGCCCGACTCTTGGTGGTCACCCCCGGTTTCCTAAGCCGGCCGATGATCACATAGGCTCAAAAGAAAAAGGGAAGCTCGGCGTGTTCGTTGAAACGCGTGCCTGGAGCCACCTAGTGTCCTGTGTCACCAGACTGTGTTTCCTGGTGATGTGACGGAGACACAGAACTAACCCTAAAGGTCAAGTTTAGGGTTGGGGTCGGCGGTCGGCATTTCGGACATTCAGTCAGAAACCAGGCTCCCTACCCATCGACATCCGTCGGTACGGCCCCGCCCCGGGTCGGGCCGACCCGGAAATTCGAGGCGAGAGGCCTTCGACGTGGCAGCACCGCAGAACTACCTCGCAGTCATCAAGGTCGTCGGAATCGGCGGCGGTGGTGTCAACGCCATCAACCGGATGATCGAGGTCGGTCTCAAGGGCGTCGAGTTCATCGCGATCAACACCGATGCGCAGGCCCTCCTGATGAGCGACGCCGACGTCAAGCTCGATGTGGGCCGTGAACTCACCCGGGGCCTCGGCGCCGGCGCCAACCCCGAGGTCGGCCGCAAGGCCGCCGAGGACCACCGCGAGGAGATCGAGGAGGTCCTCAAGGGGGCCGACATGGTCTTCGTGACCGCCGGCGAGGGCGGTGGCACGGGCACGGGCGGCGCGCCCGTCGTCGCCAACATCGCGCGCTCGCTGGGCGCCCTGACGATCGGCGTGGTCACCCGCCCCTTCACCTTCGAGGGCCGCCGCCGGGCCAACCAGGCCGAGGACGGCATCGCCTCCCTGCGCGAAGAGGTCGACACCCTCATCGTGATCCCCAACGACCGGCTGCTGTCCATCTCGGACCGCCAGGTCAGCGTCCTCGACGCGTTCCGCTCGGCCGACCAGGTCCTGCTCTCCGGTGTCCAGGGCATCACCGACCTGATCACCACCCCGGGTCTGATCAACCTCGACTTCGCCGACGTCAAGTCCGTCATGTCGGACGCCGGTTCGGCGCTCATGGGCATCGGCTCGGCCCGCGGTGAGGACCGCGCCAAGGCCGCCGCCGTGATGGCGATCTCCTCGCCGCTGCTGGAGGCCTCGATCGACGGCGCCCGCGGCGTGCTGCTGTCCATCTCGGGCGGCTCCGACCTCGGCCTGTTCGAGATCAACGAGTCGGCCCAGCTGGTCAGCGAGGCGGCGCACCCCGAGGCGAACATCATCTTCGGTGCCGTCATCGACGACGCGCTCGGCGACGAGGTCCGGGTCACCGTCATCGCGGCCGGCTTCGACGGCGGGCAGCCGCCGGCGATCGTCCGCGACCCGGTGGTCAAGTCCACCACCCCGGAGCGCCCGGCCACCCCGCCAGCCGCCCCGGAGCGCCCGGCCGGCCGCCCGTACGGGACGATCGGCTCGGTGACGTCCCGTTCGGAGGGCGAGTCCTCGACCACCACGTCGAGCCGGAGCGCCGAGACCTCGACCACCACGACCGCCTCCGCCCCGGTTCCGCCGCAGGTGCAGCCGGCCCGGCAGCCGTTCGTGGAGAGCCCGGCCGAGGAGCTCGACGTCCCGGATTTCCTTAAGTGATCGATCACGCGATCCGCGCGGGTGCTCACTTCGCCTTCACCTCACGGTGGGGCGGGGTGAGCACTTCGCCGTACGGGGAGCTCAACCTCGGCGGCGCGGTGGGGGACGACCCGGAGGCCGTGCGGGAGAACCGGGCGCTGGCCGCCCGGCGGCTGGGGCTCGACCCGGCCGACGTGGTGTGGATGAACCAGGTGCACGGCGCCGAGGTCGCGGTGGTGACCGAGCGCCAGCCGTTCGGGCAGGCCCCGACGGTGGACGCGGTGGTCTCCGACCGGCCGCTCGCGCTGGCGGTGCTGACCGCCGACTGCACCCCGGTGCTGCTGGCCGATCCGGTGGCGGGCGTGGTGGGCGCGGCCCACGCGGGCCGGCCCGGGCTGGCGGCCGGGGTGGTGCCCGCGGCCGTCCGGGCGATGGTCGAACTGGGCGCGGAGCCCTCGCGGATCACCGCCGCCACCGGGCCCGCGGTCTGCGGCCGCTGCTACGAGGTGCCGGCCGAACTGCGCGCCGAGGTCGCCGCGGTGGTGCCGGAGGCCTTCGCCGAGACGTCCTGGGGGACTCCGGCCCTGGACGTGCCGGAGGGAGTCGCGGCCCAGCTGGCCGCGGCGGGGGTCAAGGAGCTGGTGAGGTCACCGGTCTGCACCCTCGAATCCGCCGATCACTACTCCTATCGCCGCGAGCAGCGCACCGGCCGGCTCGCGAGCTACGTCTGGTTGGGCTCTGATCACTGATGACGAACGACATCTACGGACCGTTCCCGGGGAGCGCCGCGTTCGTGGCGGCGCTGACGGAGGGCCAGCGGGCCCGGTACGAGGAACTCGGCACCAACCTCGACGTGGTCGAGCGCCGGATCGCGGACGCGTGCGCGGCCGCCGGGCGCGCCCGGAGCGAGGTCACCCTGGTCGTCGTCACCAAGACCTACCCCGCCGAGGACACCGCGCTGCTGGCCGGACTCGGCGTGACGGACGTCGCGGAGAACCGTGACCAGGACGCCGCTCCCAAGGCGGAGCAGTGCAGAAACCTTCCTCTTGACTGGCACTTCGTCGGCCAGCTGCAGACCAACAAGGTCCGCTCGGTCGTCCGGTACGCGAACCACGTGCACTCGGTGGACCGGCTCCGGCTGGTCCAGTCGCTCTCCGCGGCGGTGCTCAAGTCGGAGCGCCCGGAGCTGGGTTGCCTGGTGCAGGTGGCGCTGGACAAGGCGTACGGGGAGGGTGAGCACCGGGCGGGGGTCGCGCCGGAGGACGTCGCGCAACTGGCCGACGCGATCGCCGACACGCCCGGGCTGCGGCTGGACGGTGTGATGACCGTCGCTCCGCTGGCGGGCCCGCTGGCCGGGGATCCGGCCCGCGCCTTCGATCGGCTGACGGAAATCGCAACCGCCGTACGGGCGGACCATCCGGCTGCCACCATGGTCTCCGCAGGGATGAGCGGCGACCTTGAGCAGGCGATTGCCGCCGGAGCGACACATGTGCGCGTCGGAACGGCGGTACTCGGAGTGAGGTCACCCCTCAGGTAACGTCACCGGGTAAGTAGATCAGACAGCAGGACAAAATAGGACAGAATCTAGCAGCTCTTCGGAGCGCTAGCGAACCGTGGATCGCAGCTCCGCGGCCCCCACTCCACGAAACTGACCGGCCGTCGGGCTGACGCGCCGTCGTGGAGGGGCCGCGGAATCCGCAGGCAGGGCCGTCATGTGCCCGGGTTGCCGGGACGGAGCCGGTCCTGACGGAGCGAGCGGAGCGAGCGACCATCAGAAGGTGCGCGCATCGCGAAGCCCGCCACCGAGCGTCAGCGAGGTGGCTATGAGCGGAGGAGACAGGAGCATGGCCGGCGCAATGCGCAAGATGGCGGTCTACCTCGGCCTCGTGGAGGACGAGACGTACGACGGCCAGGGGTACGACCCCGACGACGACTACGACGCGGACCCCGAGCCGATCCGGACGGGCCAGCGGACCGAGGACATCCCCCGGCCGGCCCCGGCTCCGGTGGCCGCCGCGCCCGCTCCGGTCTCCTCGATCGCCCCGCAGCCGGTGCCCGCGGCGGTGCCGATCCGACAGGAGACTCCGAGGATGGCCCCCGTGTCGTCCATCACACCCGAACGTCGCCACAACCTGGAGAAGAGCGCACCGGTGATCATGCCCAAGGTCGTGAACGAACGAGAGCCCTACCGCATCACCACGCTGCACCCCCGGACCTACAACGAGGCCCGTACCATCGGGGAACAGTTCCGCGGCGGCACCCCCGTGATCATGAATCTGACGGAGATGGACGACACCGACGCGAAGCGCCTCGTAGACTTCGCCGCTGGACTCGTCTTCGGTCTGCACGGCAGTATCGAGCGCGTGACACAGAAGGTGTTCCTGCTGTCGCCTGCTAACGTCGATGTCACGGCGGAGGACAAGGCTCGGATCGCCGAGGGTGGGTTCTTCAACCAGAGCTGACCCGGCCACGACTTTACGTGTGGATCTGATCAACAGTGGTTTAGCGACAGGTGACGAGCGGCAGGCCCGAGGGATCGGGACCGGGGAGAGGGAAACGCGATGGACATCGTGTGGGCGGTGCTCTACTACGCCCTGACCGTCTTCCTGGTGTTCCTGCTCGTACGACTGGTCATGGACTGGGTCTTCCAGTTCGCGCGTTCGTGGCGGCCCGGCAAGGCCATGGTCCTGGTCCTGGAGGCCACGTACACTGTCACGGATCCGCCGCTCAAGCTTCTTCGGCGGCTCATTCCGCCGTTGCGTTTCGGGGGCGTGGCGCTCGACCTGTCCTTCTTCGTACTGATGATCATTGTGTATGTCCTGATCTCGCTTGTGCACCCCTAGTCGTAGGTGAGCGATGCGACAGGATGCCGGTGTGCCGACGATCACGTTGAGGTGAAGAGATGCCATTGACCCCCGAGGACGTTCGGAACAAGCAGTTCACGACCGTCCGCCTGCGTGAAGGCTATGACGAGGACGAGGTCGATGCCTTCCTCGACGAGGTCGAGGCGGAGCTGACCCGCCTCCTCCGGGAGAACGAGGACCTGCGCGCCAAGCTGGCCGCGGCGACTCGTGCCGCCGCGCAGAACCAGGCCAACCTGCGCAAGGAGCCGCAGCAGGACGCGCCCCGACAGGGCGGCGCTCCGGTGCCGGCCGCCATATCCGGTCCGCCGGTCCCCGGCCAGCAGGGTCCGGGCGGCCCGCAGCAGATGGGCCCCGGTGGTCCGCAGCAGATGGGTCCGGGTGGTCCGCAGCAGATGGGCCCCGGCGGCCCGCAGCAGCAGATGGGCAACCAGCCCCTCGGCCTGCCCGCCGGATCCGCCCCGCAGCTTCCCGCTGCCGGCGGCCCGCAGCAGCAGCAGATGAACCAGACCATGGGCGGCCAGCAGCAGCTGGTCCAGCCGATGGGCGGTCAGATGCTCCAGCCCATGGGCGGTCCCGGTGGCCCGCAGCAGATGGGCAACCCGATGGGCCAGGGCATGGGCCAGCAGCAGATGCAGCCGATGGGCGGCCCCATGGGCGGCCCGCAGCAGCAGCAGATGCAGCCGATGGGCGCCCCGATGCAGCAGCAGGGCCCCGGTGGCGACAGCGCGGCCCGCGTGCTGGCGCTCGCTCAGCAGACCGCCGACCAGGCGATCTCCGAGGCCCGCTCCGAGGCCAACAAGATCGTCGGCGAGGCGCGCAGCCGGGCCGAGGGCCTGGAGCGCGACGCCCGTGCGAAGGCCGACGCGCTGGAGCGGGACGCGCAGGAGAAGCACCGCGTCGCGATGGGCTCGCTGGAGTCGGCGCGGGCCACGCTGGAGCGCAAGGTCGAGGACCTGCGGGCGTTCGAGCGTGAGTACCGCACCCGTCTGAAGTCGTACCTGGAGACCCAGCTGCGTCAGCTGGAGTCGCAGGCCGACGACTCGCTCGCCCCGCCGCGGATCCCCGCCACCGCGTCGCTGCCGCCGGCGGCCTCGTCGATGGCTCCGGCCGGTGCCGGCGCGATGAGCGGCGGTGCGCCGAGCTTCGGTGGCGGCCAGCCGTCCTTCGGGGGCAACTCGCCGTCCTTCGGCGGGAACAGCTCCTTCGGTGGCAACTCCTCGGCGCCGAGCTTCGGCGGCCAGTCGACCGGTGGCAACAGCGGTGCTCCGCAGATGCAGCCGGCCGGGATGACCCAGCCGATGGCGGCCGTCCGTCCGCAGCCGCCGCAGCCGATGCAGCAGGCTCCGGCGCCGATGCGGGGCTTCCTGATCGACGAGGACGGCGACAACTGAGGTTGTAGCAGCGCCTTCCGAGAGCGCCCCCTTTCCGACCCACGGGTCGGGGAGGGGGCGCTCTTCTGTGTGGGGGGGCGTGCGGGGAGGGGAAGCGCTGCGGCCGGGGGCGTGGGGAACCGGGCGGGGGCGTGCGGGAGCCGGGGTGGCTGCGGGGCTTGGGCGGGTACGGCGAAGCCGCCGTCACCCCGGGGTGACGGCGGCTTCGTTGTCGGGCGGTCAGGCCTTGCGGAGCTGGAAGGCCAGGCCGAGCGACTCGTCGGCGAAGGTCTCGGACTCCCAGTCGGCGGCACCGGCGGCGAAGTCGGTGGCGAGGACCTCCTCGGCGACGAGGGGACCGTGCTCGGCGATCGCCTCGGCGGTCTCCTCCGAGGCGGCGCGCCAGCGCAGGACGATGCGGTCGGCGACGTCCAGGCCGGAGTTCTTGCGGGCCTCCTGGATCTGGCGGATGGCGTCGCGGGCGATGCCGAGCCGCTTGAGCTCCGGGGTGATGGCCAGGTCGAGGGCGACGGTGGCGCCGGACTCGTTGGCGACGGCCCAGCCCTCGCGCGGGGTCTCGGTGATGATCACCTCGTCCGGGGAGAGGGCGACCGTCTCGCCGTCCAGCTCGACCGAGGTCTCGCCGGTGGCGCGCAGTTCGGCGGCCAGGCGGGCGGCGTCGGTGGCGGCGACCGCCTTGGCGACGTCCTGCACGCCCTTGCCGAAGCGCTTGCCCAGCGCGCGGAAGTTGGCCTTGGCGCTGGTGTCGACCAGCGAGCCGCCGACCTCCGCCAGCGACTCCAGGGTGGAGACGTTGAGCTCCTCGGCGATCTGCGCGCGCAGGTCGGCCGGCAGCTCCTCCCAGCCCTGGGCGGCGACCAGCGCGCGGGACAGCGGCTGACGGGTCTTCACGCCGGACTCGGCGCGGGTGGCCCGGCCCAGCTCGACCAGGCGGCGGACCAGCGCCATGTGCCGGGAGAGCTCGGTGTCGATCAGCGACTCGTCGGCCTCCGGCCAGGTGGCCAGGTGCACCGAGGCCGGGGCCTCCGGGGCGACCGGGACGACCAGGTCCTGCCAGACCCGCTCGGTGATGAACGGGGTGAGCGGGGCCATCAGACGGGTGACCGTCTCCAGCGCCTCGTGCAGCGTGGCGAGCGCGGCGGCGTCGCCCTGCCAGAAGCGGCGGCGGCCGCGGCGGACGTACCAGTTGGACAGGTCGTCGACGAAGCCGGACAGCAGCTTGCCGGCGCGCTGGGTGTCGTACGCCTCGTAGGCCGCGTCGACCTCGCGGACCAGGGTGTTCAGCTCGGAGAGCACCCAGCGGTCCAGCTGCGGGCGGTCGGCCGGGGCCGGGTCGCTCGCCGAGGGCGCCCAGTTCGAGGTGCGGGCGTACAGGGCCTGGAAGGCGACGGTGTTCCAGTAGGTGAGGAGGGTCTTGCGGACCACCTCCTGGATGGTGCCGTGGCCGACCCGCCGGGCCGACCAGGGCGAGCCGCCGGCCGCCATGAACCAGCGGACGGCGTCGGCGCCGTGCTGGTCCATCAGCGGGATCGGCTGGAGGATGTTGCCCAGGTGCTTGGACATCTTGCGGCCGTCCTCGGCGAGGATGTGGCCCAGGCAGACGACGTTCTCGTAGCTGTTCTTGTCGAACACCAGGGTGCCGATCGCCATCAGCGTGTAGAACCAGCCGCGGGTCTGGTCGATCGCCTCGGAGATGAACTGCGCCGGGTAGCGCTTCTCGAACAGCTCCTTGTTCTGGTACGGGTAGCCGTACTGGGCGAAGGGCATCGAGCCCGAGTCGTACCAGGCGTCGATGACCTCGGGCACGCGGGTGGCGGTGCCGCCGCAGTCGCGGCAGTCGAAGGTCACCGCGTCGATGTACGGGCGGTGCGGGTCGAGGCCGCTCTGGTCGGTGCCGGTGAGCTCGGACAGCTCGGCCAGCGAGCCGACGCAGGTGAGGTGGCCCTCCTCGCAGCGCCAGATCGGCAGCGGGGTGCCCCAGTAGCGGTTGCGGCTGAGCGCCCAGTCGATGTTGTTGTTCAGCCAGTCGCCGAAGCGGCCGTGCTTGACCGTGTCCGGGAACCAGTTGGTGGCCTCGTTCTCACGGATCATCGCGTCCTTGACGGCGGTGGTCCGGATGTACCAGGACGGCTGCGCGTAGTAGAGCAGTGCGGTGTGGCAGCGCCAGCAGTGCGGGTAGCTGTGCTCGTACGGCAGGTGGCGGAAGAGCAGGCCGCGCTCCTTGAGGTCCGCGACCAGGTCCTCGTCGGCCTTCTTGAAGAACTGGCCGCCGACCAGCGGGACCTCGGGGGCGAAGGTGCCGTCGCCGAGCACCGGGTTGACCACCGGCAGGCCGTACCGGCGGCAGGTCGCGAGGTCGTCCGCGCCGAAGGCGGGGGACTGGTGGACGATGCCGGTGCCGTCCTCGGTGGTGACGTACTCGGCGGTGACGACGTAGTGGGCGTTCTCGATCTCGACCAGGTCGAAGGGGCGGCGGTAGGCCCAGCGCTCCATCTCGGCGCCGGTGAAGGACTCGCCGGTGGTCTCCCAGCCCTCGCCGAGCGCCTTGGCGAGCAGCGGCTCGGCGACGACGAGCCGCTCGTTCCCGTCGGTGGCCACCACGTAGGTGACCTCCGGGTGGACGGCGGCGGCGGTGTTGGAGACCAGGGTCCACGGGGTGGTGGTCCAGACCAGCAGGGCGGCCCGGTCGGCCAGCGGGCCGCTGGTCAGCGGGAAGCGGACGAAGACCGAGGGGTCGACCACGGTCTCGTAGCCCTGGGCCAGCTCGTGGTCCGAGAGGCCGGTGCCGCAGCGCGGGCACCAGGGGGCGACGCGGTGGTCCTGGACCAGCAGGCCCTTGTCGAAGATCTGCCGCAGCGACCACCAGACGGACTGGACGTACGACGGGTCCATCGTCCGGTAGGCCTCGTCGAGGTCGACCCAGTACCCCATGCGGGTGGTCAGCTCGGTGAAGGCGTCGGTGTGGCGGGTGACCGACTCACGGCACCTGGCGTTGAACTCGGCGATGCCGTACGCCTCGATGTCCTGCTTGCCGGAGAAGCCCAGCTCCTTCTCGACGGCGAGCTCGACCGGCAGGCCGTGGCAGTCCCAGCCGGCCTTGCGGGCGACGTGGTAGCCCTTCATGGTCCGGAAGCGCGGGAAGACGTCCTTGAAGACGCGGGCCTCGATGTGGTGGGCGCCGGGCATGCCGTTGGCGGTCGGCGGGCCCTCGTAGAACACCCACTCGGGGCGGCCCTCGGACTGCTCCAGGCTGCGCTGGAAGATCTTGTTGTCCTGCCAGAACGACAGGATCTGGTGCTCCAGGGCAGGCAGATCCACCTGCGCGGGGACGGGGTTGTAGGTGCTGGCCATCGCGGCGTCTACCTCCGGCGGATGCTGGGACTGGATCCTCCGGAGGGACGAGACGGACCAGGCCGCCCCGCGGTACCACCCTCCTTGGCCGCGGTACTGCTGTTCGCGGCCCTCTTGTTTGGGCTTGCTGCCGGGTCTAGTGGGCCGCTGCGGCATCGCGGCGGCCGTTCTTCCGGCGGCTCCGGGGTGATCTTCCCGCCGTGCACACCCCCGGGCTCGCACCGTCCCCGGGTCGCTGGTGGCTGCGTACGTCGGTACTCGTCCCATCTGCGCCTTGCAGGCCCAGTGTATCGGCCGGGCGAGTCGGTTTGTCCAAAGCGTTTCCCGGCGGGCGGTCCGCGGGCGCGCCGGCGGGCGCCCCGGGAGTGCTCCGGCCATGCTCCGGGAGCGCTTCGGGAGCACTCCGGGGGCGTGCGGCGGCGGAGGTTAGCCGGAGTCGATCTGGGCACAAATCCATGAGCGCACGGGGCGTGACGGTTGGGGCGGCTGCCTGGGTGGGAACGTTATGAGGCGTCGGTATGTCATGTTGTGACCGGTTTTGATCGGGATTATCGTTCCGGCACTGGAAGCCGCCGGGAACCGGCGGCTCGATTCGTTCGTAGATGGGGTCGAAAGCCATGGCTGAGAAGGGAACCGGCGCGGGTACCGCCACCAAGCGGGCACGCAAGGCCGTGGCGGTCGACCCAGGGGAGGGGACCGTGACCACTACCGCACCGAAGAACGGCACCGACACCGTCACCGCGCCGCGCGGCGCCGAGTCCGTGGACCCGGCCACGCTGCCGGTCCGGCCGGGCGAGGACCCGTGGACCACCGAGGAGGTCCACGAGCTGCACGACGAGCTGATCAGCGAGCTGGACCGGCTCCGCAGCGAGATCGACGCCGCCGAGGCGGCCATCTCCGGCCTGATGCGCGACTCCAACGACGGAGCCGGCGACGACCAGGTGGACGCCGGTACGAAGAACATCTCGCGGGAGAGCGAACTGGCGCTGGCCAACAACGCGCGCGACAGCCTGGCGCAGACCGAGCGCGCGCTGGAGCGGCTGGAGGGCGTCGGCTTCGGCACCTGCGAGTCCTGCGGGCAGGCCATCGGCAAGGCCCGGATGCAGGCCTTCCCCCGGGCGACGCTCTGTGTGCAGTGCAAGGCCAAGCAGGAACGCCGCTGACCAGGGCGGCCGGAGGGACGCGAGGGGTCGGGCTTGCCGTACGCTCGACCCCGTAACGTCGCCTGAAGGATGCCGCCTGACGCGTTCGTGAACGCGGGCAGGCCATCACCGGCCCACCACCCTCCCCCTCCTGCGGACCGGGGGAGCTCCACCGGCAGCGGAGCGGATCATCAGCACGCAAGGTTCCCCCCAGACCCGGGACGACGCCGTCCCGACCCCCGCCGATGCCGTGGAGGTGCCCGTGGCCGAGCCGACCGGGGCGTCCGCGGACACCACGACGGACGGGAAGCCCAAGGGTCCGCGGCGGATCGGCGTGCTGCTGGTCGTCGCGGTGCTCGCCCTCCTGATCGACCTCGGCAGCAAGCTGCTGGTGGTCGCCCGGCTGGAGAACCACCCGGCGATCAAGGTGATCGGGGACGTGCTCACCCTCCAGGTGATCCGGAACTCGGGCGCGGCCTTCGGGATGGGGCAGGCGCTGACCGTCGTCTTCACGGTGATCGCCTCCTCCGTCATCGTGGTGATCTGGCGGATCGCCCGGAAGCTGTACAGCCTGCCCTGGGCGATCGCGCTCGGGCTGCTGCTCGGCGGGGCGCTCGGCAACCTCACCGACCGGCTGTTCCGCGCGCCCGGGGTCTTCCGCGGCCACGTGGTGGACTTCGTCTCCGTCCAGTACTTCGCGGTCTTCAACCTCGCGGACTCGGCGATCGTCTGCGGCGGAATCCTGGTGGTCCTGCTCTCCTTCCGGGGCAGCAACCCGGACGGGACCGTCCACCAGGAGGTCGAGAAGGCCGGGAAGGCCGGGAAGCCGGAGCAGGGCGAGAAGTAGCGCCGGACCGCCGGCGGGCGGGGGAGGGCCGCGGTTCCGGCATACTCGTACGGGTGAGTACCGCAGCGCAGATCCGCAGCCTCCCCGTTCCCGACGGCCTGGAGGGCGAGCGCCTCGACGCCGCCCTGGCCCGGATGTTCGGCTTCTCCCGGACCAAGGCCGCCGAGCTGGCCGCCGACGGCAAGGTGATGATCGACGGCGCCGTGGCCGGCAAGTCGGACCGGGTGACCGCCGGCTCCTGGCTGGAGGTCGAGATCCCCGCCCCGGCCGCGCCGGTGCGGATCGTCGCCGAGCCCGTCGAGGGCATGCGCATCGTGCACGACGACGAGGACATCGTCCTGATCGACAAGCCGGTCGGCGTCGCCGCGCACCCCAGCCCGGGCTGGACCGGCCCCACCGTGATCGGCGGACTGGCCGCGGCCGGGTACCGGATCTCCACCTCGGGCGCCGCCGAGCGCCAGGGCATCGTGCACCGGCTGGACGTCGGCACCTCCGGGCTGATGGTCGTCGCCAAGTCCGAGCGCGCGTACACCGACCTCAAGCGGCAGTTCCACGACCGGATCACCGAGAAGCGCTACCACACGCTGGTGCAGGGCCACCCGGACCCGATGAGCGGGACGGTGGACGCGCCGATCGGGCGGCACCCCAGCTCGGACTGGAAGTGGGCCGTCACCCGCGACGGCAAGGCGTCGATCACCCACTACGACCTGATCGAGGCGTACCGGGCCGCGTCGCTGCTGGCGATCAAGCTGGAGACCGGGCGCACCCACCAGATCCGCGTCCACATGTCCGCGCTGCGGCACCCCTGCGTGGGCGACCTCACGTACGGCGCCGACCCCACGCTGGCCAAGCGTCTGGGGCTGACCCGGCAGTGGCTGCACGCGGTGTCGCTCGGCTTCGAGCACCCGGCGGACGGGCAGTGGGTCGAGTTCTCCAGCGAGTACCCGGAGGACCTGAAGAAGGCGCTGGACATCATCGCGGCGGAGAGCTGAGATGACGGCCGCCGAGGTGCCGGCCGTCACCGTCCGGGTCGTCGACGGGGAGGCGGACCTGGAGCTGGCGCGGGCCGTCCGGCGCGAGGTCTTCGTCGTCGAGCAGAACGTGCCCGAGGAGCTGGAGTACGACGAGTACGACGCGACCTCGGTGCACCTGCTGGCCGTCGGGGCCGACGGGGCCGCGCTGGGGACGGCGCGGCTGATCTTCGGCGAGCAGGCGCGCGGGCTCACCGGGGGCGTCGAGGGGCGCGTGCTGCTCGGGCGGCTCGCGGTCGTCGCGGCGGCCCGGGGGACGGGGCTGGGCGCGGAGCTCGTCCGGGCCGTCGAGGCCGCGGGGGCCGAGCGCGGGGGCGTGGAGGTCGAGCTGCACGCGCAGGTGCAGGCGCTCGGGTTCTACGAGCGGCTGGGGTACGTGGCCGAGGGGCCGGTGTACGACGACGCCGGGATACCGCACCGGACGATGACACGGGTGCTGTAGGACCCGCTCTGATCGCGCGGTTCCCCGCGCCCCTGTCCGGGGCGCGGGGAACTCCGCTTTTCGGGGCTTCGCCGGCGGGGCCGGGCGCCGGTCAGGTGTCGGTGGTGCGGAGGCGGGGGAGCGCGTGGGGGTGCTCGTCGCGCAGGTGGGCGATGAGCTGCTCGCGGATGTCGAAGCGGAGCCGGGCGGCGTCGTCGGGGGTGCGGGCGGTCATGGTGGCGCGGACGACGATGGTGCTGGGCGTGGTGTCGGTGACGTCGAGGGCCCACTCGCCGCCGTCCCAGAGCGGGTGCCGGTCGAGGCGGGCGCGCAGGGTGGTGCGCAGCTCGTCCACCCGGGTGGTGTGGTCGAGGTGGAGCAGGACGGCGGCGAGCAGGCCGGGGTCGCGGCGGGTCCAGTTCTCGAAGGGCTTGTTGACGAAGTACGAGACCGGGACGATCAGCCGGCGGTAGTCCCAGAGCCGGACCACCAGGTAGCTGAGGGTGATCTCCTCGACGGTGCCCTGTTGCCCGTCCACCACGACGGTGTCGCCGATCCGGACGGTGTCGCCGAAGGCGATCTGGAGGCCGGCGAAGAAGTTGCCCAGGGTGCTCTGGGCGGCGATGCCGGCCACGATGCCGATGATGCCCGCCGAGGCGAGCAGGCTGGCGCCGATGGTGCGCATGGCGGAGAAGGTCAGCAGCATCACGGCCACCGTGACCACGACGATCAGCGCGTCGGCCGCCCGGCGCAGCATGCTGATCTGGGTGCGCACCCGCTGGACCCGGGCCGGGTCGTCGACGCGGCTCTCGTACCGGCTGAGCAGGGCCTCCAGGACGGCGGCCACCACGCGGACGGTGAGCCAGCCCAGCGAGGCGAGCAGGAGCAGCAGGAGCAGGTGCTGGGCGCCGTCGTCGTGCTTCAGGTGGAAGATCCGTTGGAGCGGCTTGGCGGCGAGCAGCAGGGCCGACACGACGGCGAGCTGGAGCGGGATCCGGCAGCGGCGCAGGAGCGGCCAGACCGGTGCCGACGGTTGGCGGGCGGCGATCCGCTGGAGGGCCTGGTCGACGATCCAGCCGATCGCCAGGGTGGCGGCGACGGTGGCGAGCAGCGAGAGCAGCGGCCGGAGCATGCGCCGTACGATACCCGGGCACAGTGGGGCGAAGCGGACGTAACGGCGCGGGGCTCGGGTGACACCCCGGGCGGTGCTTCCAGGGGGTGCCTTTATCGGACGCCTACCCGGACGGCGGATACGATCAGCGGCCATGGAGTTCGGTGGGGCATGGCGTCGCTGGCGCGCCCGGGGAACAACGGTCAGACACAGGCTGCTGGCCGGGGCGGTGGCCCTGGCGGCCGTGGCCGCGGCCGGCACCGCGACGGTGGCGTCCGGCGGTGAGCAGGCGGTCCGTCAGGAGGACCGTTTCCTCAGCATGCCGGAGACGCCCGGCAGCGCCCAGCAGGTCCAGCTGGACACCTCCTTCTTCACCACCGGCGGCGGTCCGCGCCCGGCGGTGCTGCTCGCCCACGGCTTCGGCGGCTCCAAGGAGGGCGAGCGGCAGCGCGCCGAGCAGCTGGCCCGGCAGGGGTACGCGGTGCTGACCTGGTCGGCGCGCGGCTTCGGGCACTCGGGCGGGAAGATCGGCCTGAACGCGCCCGACCGCGAGGTCGAGGACGTCAAGCACCTGGTGGACTGGCTGGCCCAGCGGCCCGAGGTGCAGCTGGACGGGCCCGGCGACCCGAAGGTCGGCATCACCGGCGCCTCGTACGGCGGGGCGGTCTCGCTGCTGGCCTCCGCGTACGACCACCGGATCGACGCGGTGGCCACCCAGATCACCTGGTGGAACCTGGCCGACGCGCTGTTCCCGCAGGGCGTGCAGGGCTCGGGCGCGGCGGACGGCGTGTTCAAGAAGCTGTGGGCCGGGATCTTCTTCACCACCGGCTCGGCCGGGGACCTCGGGCCCTCCGGGGAGGCGCCGCGGGAGAGCGGCGGCCCCGGGCCGAAGGCGGACGGGCCGGTCGGCTGCGGGCGGTTCCTGGAGTCGCTCTGCCAGATGTACGACCGGGTCGCCACCGCCGGGCACGCCGACCCGGAGGCCGTCGCGCTGCTGGACCGCTCCAGCCCGTCCTCGGTGGCGGCGCAGCTCAAGGCGCCGACGCTGGTGGTGCAGGGGCAGCAGGACTCGCTGTTCCCGCTGGACCAGGGCGACCGGATCGCCAAGGCGGTGGCCGCCAACGGCGCACCCGTGGCGGTCGACTGGTTCGCCGGCGGCCACGACGGCGGGACGGACACCAGCGCCCGGGTCGACGACCGGGTCACCGCCTGGTTCGACCACTACTTGAAGGGCCGCGGCAACGACACCGGCGCCGACTTCCGGGTCACCCGCACCGGCGGGGTCGACTCGACCGGCTTCCAGGCCGTGCTGCGCGGGGCCACCGCCGACCGGTACCCGGGCCTGGGCGGGACCGGCTCGCGGACCGTCGAACTGGCCGGTAGCGAGCAGACCCTCGCCAACCCGCCCGGCGGCGCGCCGCCCGGCATCTCGACGCTGCCCGGCGTCGGCGCGCTCAGCCAGGCCGCCTCGCTGGGCGCCGGGCTCTCGCTGGACTTCCCCGGCCAGAACGCCGCCTTCGACTCGGCGCCGCTGGACTCGCCGCTGCACCTGACCGGGCAGCCGACCGTCCCGGTGCGGGTGACGGCCGACCGGCCGGACGCGGTGCTGTTCGCGAAGCTGTACGACGTCGGCCCGGACGGCAAGGCGGTGCTGCCGCAGCAGCTGGCCGCCCCGCTGCGGGTCACCGGCGCGGACGCCGGGCAGACCGTCACGGTGGCGCTGCCGACCGTGGACCACACCTTCCCGGCCGGGCACCGGGTGCGGCTGGTGCTGGCGAGCACCGACCTCGCGTACGCCTCGCCGGTCGAGCCGGCCACCTACCGGGTGGCGCCGGCCGGGGCGCTCACCGTGCCCACCGTCGAGGAGCTGGTCACCGAGGCGGCGCCGCTGCCCGCGCGGACCTGGCTGCTGCCGGTGATCGCCGTCCTGGCGGCCGCGGCCCTGCTGCTGGCACCGCGGCTGCGGCGCCGGCGGGCCGCCGCCGGGCCCGGCTTCGACCCGGAGCTGGCCGCCGTGCCGCTGCTGATCAGCGGGCTGAGCAAGCGCTACAAGGGCGCCCAGGACCGCTACGCCGTACGGGAGCTGGGCTTCCGGGTGGAGCGGGGGCAGGTGCTCGGACTGCTCGGGCCGAACGGCGCCGGCAAGACCACCACGCTGCGGATGCTGATGGGACTGATCCGGCCGGACGCCGGGGAGATCAGGATCTTCGGGCACCTGGTGCGGCCCGGCGCGCCGGTGCTGTCGCGGGTCGGGGCGTTCGTGGAGGGCGCGGGCTTCCTGCCGCACCTCACCGGGCGGGCCAACCTGCGGCTGTACTGGCAGGCGACCGGACGGCCGGAGGCCGACGCGCGCTTCGACGAGGCGCTGGCCATCGCCGGGCTCGGCGAGGCGCTGGACCGCGCGGTGCGGACGTACTCGCAGGGCATGCGGCAGCGGCTGGCGATCGCGCAGGCGATGCTCGGGATGCCGGACCTGCTGATCCTGGACGAGCCGACCAACGGGCTGGACCCGCCGCAGATCCGGGAGATGCGCGAGGTGATGATCCGGTACGCGGCCGGCGGGCGGACCGTGATCGTGTCGAGCCACCTGCTGTCCGAGGTCGAGCAGAGCTGCACGGACCTGGTGGTGATGGACCGCGGGCGGCTGGTCACGGCCGGCCCGGTCGCGGACATCGTGGGCGCCGGCGAGCTGCTGATGATCGGCATCGCCGAGCCGTACGACCCGGCCTCGGTGGCCGACAAGGTGGCCGCGCTGGCCGGGGTCGGCTCGGCGGAGGCCGTCGAGGGCGGACTGCTGGTGCGGCTGGACGGACTGGCGGCCAGCGAGCTGCTGGCCGAACTGGTGCGGCTGGAGGTGCCGGTGGAGAGCGCCGGGCCGCAGCGGCGGCTGGAGGACGCGTTCCTGTCGTTGATCGGAGGTGGAGCGTGAGTGCCGTGACGAAGGACCACACGGAGCCGGAGGGCCGGGTCGGGCCGGAGGACCGCATCGGGTCGATGGACCACGCCGAGGGGTACCGGGCGGGCCGGACGCTGCCGCTGCGGGTGGAGGCGGTGCGGCAGCTGCGCCGGCGCCGCACGATGGTGATCGGCGGGGTGCTGGCCGCCATGCCGTTCGTCATCCTGGCCGCGTTCCAGCTCGGCGGCACCCCGGGCCGGCCGGACCGGACCACCTTCATCGAGCTGGCCACCGCCTCGGGGGCCAACTTCGCCGTCACCATGCTGTTCGTCGGCACCGGCTTCATGCTGGTCATCCCGGTCGCGCTGTTCTGCGGGGACACCGTCGCCTCCGAGGCCAGCTGGTCCTCGCTGCGCTACCTGCTGGCCGCGCCGGTGCCCCGGGCCCGGCTGCTGGCCCGCAAGTTCGCCGTCGGGCTGGGGTTCTCGGCGGTGGCGGTGGTGATGCTGCCCGCGATCGGGCTGGTCGTCGGCACCGCGGCGTACGGCTGGGGGGACCTCAAGCTGCCCGCCGGGGTCAGCCTGCCGGCCGGGCAGGCGCTGCCCCGGATCGCCATCGCGGTGGCCTTCGTGTTCCTCAGCGAGATCGTGATCGCGGCGCTGGCGTTCTGGCTCTCCACGGCGACGGACGCGCCGCTGGGCGCCGTCGGCGGCGCGGTGTTCGCGTCGATCATCACCGGGGTGCTGGACGCCGTCACCGCGCTCGGCGACCTGCGGGAGTGGCTGCCGGCGCACTGGCAGTACTCCTGGGCGGACGCCCTGCAGCCGCAGCTGGAGTGGGGCGGCATGGTGCAGGGCGTCTCGCTGTCGCTCTCGTACGCGGTGGTGCTGCTGGCGCTGGCGTTCCGGGGGTTCGCGCGCAAGGACGTGGTGTCGTAGCCGGGCGTGGGGCTGGGGCCGGAGGCGGGGGCGGACGTGGGGCCGGAGGCGGGGGCGCGGGGTTCGGCGGGGGATGCGGGATCATGGGTGGGTAGCTGACCTCCCTGGTGAAGGACCCGAACCGTGGCCCAGATCGTCCTCTTCCACTCCGCCTACGGGCTGCGCCCCGCCGTGCACGCCGCCGCCGAGCGGCTGCGCGCCGCCGGGCACACCGTGCACACGCCGGACCTGTTCGACGGGCGGACCTTCGAGTCCGTCGAGGAGGCGCAGGAGTTCCAGGAGGAGCTCGGCGGCCGCGACGAGCTGCTGCGCCGGGCGGTGACGGCGGCCGCGCCGGTGTCCGACGGCGGGCTGGTGTACGCCGGCTTCTCGCTCGGCGGCGCGGTGGCGCAGAACCTGGCGCTGGCCGACGACAAGGCGCGCGGGCTGCTGCTCCTGCACGGCACCTCCGACCTGCGGGAGGACGCGGTCACCGAGATCCCGGTGCAGCTGCACATCGCGGAGCCGGACCCGTTCGAGCCGGAGGACTGGCTGAACGCCTGGTACCTGCGGATGCGCCGGGCCGGGGCGGAGGTGGAGGTGCACCGCTACCGGGGCGCCGGGCACCTGTTCACCGACCCGTCGCTGCCGGACTACGACGAGGACGCGGCCGAGCGGGCCTGGGCGGCCTCGCTGGACTTCCTGGCGGAGCTGGACGGCTGACGGCTGACGGCCGACGGAGGGGCGGAGCACGGAACCGCCCGCCCGGACGGGGATCCGGGCGGGCGGGGCGGAGGCGGGCGGGGTCAGGCCGGCGTGGGCTTGATCATGGCGAAGGGGGCGCCCTGCGGGTCGGCGACGACCGTCATCCGGCCGGCCATCATGTCGAAGGGCGGGGCGAGGACGGTGCCGTTGCGCTTGACCAGGGCGTCCACGGTGGAGTCGACGTCGTCGACCGCGAAGTAGGTCAGCCAGTGGGCCGGGGTGCCGGGCGGGTCGTTGGCGAGCAGGGTGGCGCCGCCCACCGCCTTGCCGCCGACCTGCAGCACCCAGTACGAGTCCACGCCCGGCATCGGCTCGATCTCGATGCCGAACGCCTCGCCGTAGAAGCCGGTGGCAGCCGGGATGTCGCTGGTGTGCAGTTCGTTCCAGGTCAGCGCGCCGGGCTCGTTGACGACCTGGGCGCCGAAGAACTCGCCCGGCTGCCAGACGCCGAAGACCGCGCCCTGCGGGTCGGCGGCGATCAGCATCCGGCCCAGGTCGCCGACGTCCATGACCGGGACGAGCAGGGTGCCGCCGGCGGCGACGATCGCGTCCTGGGTGGCCTGGGCGTCGGTGCTGGCCAGGTAGCTGGTCCAGACGGTGGGCGGCTCCGGCATCCCCTCGGGGGCCGACGCCGGGCCGATGCCGGCCGCGGCCTTGCCGTCGAGCGTGCAGACGGCGTAGCCGCCGAACTCGGCCGGGCCGGCCTGCCCCTGCCAGCCGAGGAGGTCGCGGTAGAAGTCCAGTGCGGCCTGCTGGTCCTTGGCCATCAGGTCGACCCAACACGGGGTGCCGGTCGCGTACGGGGTGGTGACTTCGGGCATGATCGCCCTTTCTGGTGAGGGGTCCCTGCCGGTCACCATCTCCTCGTGCACCGTGGTTCGCCACTCGAGACACCGCCCCGGCCGCCGGCTCGGTCGAGGCCTCGGGCGAGGGCAGGGGTGAGGGCCCGGGCGGCGGCCCGGGCGGGGTCGACCCCGATGGCCGTACCGGTGCGCCCGTTCGAGCGGCGGTCGGGTCGACACCGTGTGCGGCGGCACCGGCCGATGGTTCGAGCACTGACGCTTCTGTGTGGCACCACCAGCCCCTGTGCCGGCGCGTCGGGCGCCGGCCGCTCGCCACCGGAGGCAACCCCTTGAGAAAGAGCCACTGGACCAGTCGACGGTTCACCGCCGCCGTCGTCGGCGCGACCGCGACGGCGGTCGTCCTCTCCCCGGCCGGGGCCGGAGAGGCCTTCGCGGCCCGGGCCTGCTTCGAGCGGTCCGTCGAGCCGTACACCTCGGTGGTCGACAGCCACCTGCACTTCCGGCCCTTCGGCGGACCGGCGATCCCCTTCGAGGAGATGACCGACTACCTGCGCAAGAGCGGGGTCCGCTACGCGAACATGTTCGGCATCGGGCAGGTGCTGCCCGCCGACTCCGACTGCGTGTACTACCTCGACTGTCCCGGCACGCCCGTACGGCCGAGGATGCGCAACGATTTCGCCAACGCCGAGAGCCTGCGCGAGTTCCGGCCGACCGACCCGGACCTCACGCTCTCCATGACGTTCATGGACCTGCACCACCCCGAGACCGTCCCGCCCGGGATCGAGCTGCTGGACCGCGAGTACCCGGGGATGTTCCGCTGGGCCGGCGAGGTCAACGTCGTCAAGCAGGCGCTGTTCCCGAACCTCGCCGAGCCGGCCACCAGCGAGGACATCCCGAACTGGGCGCCGTTCATGAAGGTGTTCCGCGAGCGGGGGCTCCCCGTCACCTTCCACTCCGACCTCGGCAACGACGTCGAGCCGACGAAGTACCTGCACCTGATGGAGGAGATCCTCGCGCAGTACCCCGACAACAAGATCGTCTGGGCGCACATGGGCCTCTCGAAGGAGCTCTCCCACATGGACCCGGACGAGCACATCCGCATCCTGGAGCGGCTGCTCGACCAGCACCCCAACCTGACCGTGGACCTGAGCTGGCGGGTGCTGGAGGACCAGTACTTCAGCCTGCCCGGCGTACGGCAGAAGTACGCGTCCTTCCTCGACCGCCACCCGACCCGGGCGATCACGGGGACGGACTTCGTGGCGGCGCGGAACAAGGACTACGCGGTGTACGAGCAGGAGTTGGAAGTCACCAGCCGGATCAACCGCGCGCTCGGGGACGAGGCCTTCCGGGACATCGCGCTCGGCCAGAACTACTTCCGGCTGCTGGGCCTGAAGGCCAAGGCGCCCAAGGTCTGCCCGTCCGGCGCCAAGCCGGTCGGCAAGGACGCGACGTACCCGAGCCCGCCCGGGCAGCCCGCCGGCGTGGTCGACGAGGACTGAGCAACTCGCGGACGGCGGTCGGCCGTTGACGTGGCCCCGCGCGCCGGGGGGCGCGAGGGGGCCCCGCCCCGGCGGGCGGGGGGGGGGGGGGTGCGGACGGGTGGGTGAAAGCGAGCCGGGG
>NZ_JBSFJC010000083.1:0-39874 GCF_053597855.1 Kitasatospora sp. NPDC001225 | reverse complement strand
CCGACCTGGTCGTGGTCGACTCGGAGGGCTACGACCTGGTCGCGGTGATGCGCCGCGGCCGGTGGATCGTCGGCGGCGAGAGGTTCTCCACCGTCGAGCCCGCCTGAGCGACGCCGACGGCCGCCCTCCCCCACGCGGGGACGGGCGGCCGTGGTGTGTCGTGGTGGTCCCGGTCGGGCCGCGGGCGGTGGTGGTGGCTCAGGCCGCCGGTGCTGTCGCCTTGAGGACGCCGAGCAGCCGGGTGACCTCGGCGGCGACGGCCGCGCGGGCCGGCCCGAGGTAGCGGCGGGTGTCGACCAGCCGCGCGTCGTCGGCCAGGGCCCGGCGGACGGCGGTGCTGAACACCCGGTTGAGGTGGGTGGCGATGTTGACCTTCGTCATGCCGGCTTCCACGGCCGCGGTGAGGTCCCCGTCCGCCACACCCGAGGAGCCGTGCAGTACGAGCGGGACCGGCACCACCCGGCGCAACCGTCCGATGAGCTCGAAGTCGAGCGCCGCGTCGCGGGTGGGCATCGCGTGCGAGGTGCCGACGGCCACCGCGAGCGCGTCCACGCCGGCGGCGGCGACGAACGCCGCGGCCTCGGCCGGATCGGTGCGCACCCCCGGGGCGTGGACGCCGTCCTTGCCGCCGACCTCGCCCAGTTCGGCCTCCACCCAGACGCCCGCGGCGTGGCACCGGCGCACCACCTCGGCGGTGGCCCGCACGTTCTCCCCGTACGACAGCGCCGAAGCGTCGAACATCACCGAGGTGAAGCCCAACTCGACGGCTTGGCCGACGAGTTCCACGGAGGTGGCGTGGTCCAGGTGGACCGCGACCGGCACCCGCGCGGCCCGGGCGACGGCCAGCGTGGCGGCGCCGATCGGCCCGAGGGCGCCGTGGTAGCGCACGGCGTTCTCGCTGATCTGCAGGATCACCGGCGCACCGGCGGCCTCGGCCCCGGCGACGATCGCCTGGGCGTGCTCCAGCTGGATGACGTTGAAGGCGCCGACACCGCACGCGGCTTCGGCCGCGGCGGCGGCGATCGGGCCGGTTCCGCTCAGGGGCATGGGTCGGACTCCTCGGTGGCGAAGGGGTGGACGTCCACGCGGGACCGCAGGGCGTGGTGGAGGGCGGGGTCGAAGTCGCCGGCCAGCGGTGCGGCGACGGCGGCCGCGGACAGTGCCACGGCCTCGGCCAGCCGGTCGGGCCAGGGCTCACCGCGGACCAGGCCGAGGGTGAGCGCGGCGACCGCGGCGTCGCCCGCGCCGGTGGGGTTGCCGGCCAGGCGCTCGGGCGAGCGGGCGCGCCAACCGCCGTGCGGGGTGACGGCGACGAGGCCGTCGGCGCCGAGCGAGGCGACCACCGCACCGGCGCCCGCGGCCCGCAGCCTGCGGGCGGCGGCCACCGGATCGGCCAGGCCGGTGGCGGCGGTGAGTTCCTCCGCGTTCGGCTTGACCAGGGCCGGTCCGGCCGCCAACGCCGTGCTCAGCGCCGTCCCGTCGGCGTCGAGCACCGCCGGGACGCCGTGCGCGTGCGCGAGCCGGAGCAGGTGGGCGTAGGCGTCCTCGGGCACGCCGCGCGGCAGGCTGCCGGAGAGGACCGCCGCCGCGGCGTGCGGCAGCAGGGTGTCGAGATGGTCGAGGAACCGCGCCCATTCCCCGACGCCCACCACCGGGCCGGGTTCGAGCAGGATCGTGGTGTCCCCGGCGCCCTCCTCGACCACGGCCACCGTCCGCCGTGACTCGCCCGCGATCGCCAGCATGCGGTCGGCCAGGCCGGCGGACGCCAGTTCGGCGCGGATCGCCCGGCCGGTGAGGCCGCCGGTCAGGCCGGTGACCACGGTCGGGTGGCCGAGGGCGTGCAGGATCCGGGCGACGTTGACGCCCTTGCCGCCCGCGCGCTGGGCCACCGCCCGGACCCGGTTGCTGCCGTGCGGGCGCATCCGGTCCAGGTGGTGGGTGATGTCCAGGGCGGCGTTCAGGGTGACGGTGAGGATCACGCCGCCGCTCCCTCGCCCAGAAGGTCCCGCGCGAGCAGTCCGGCACCGAAACAGCCCGCCTCGTGGCCGAGTTCGGCGGGCAGGAGCTCGGGCATCGTCTGGAAGGAGAGCCGCGCCGTCAGAGCCGCCCGCAGTGGCGCGAAGTACGGCTCGCCCGCCCGGGCGAGGCCGCCGCCGATCACGATCCGCTCGGGGTCGAGCAGTGTGATCGCGCTCGCCAGGCCGTCGGCGAGCGCGTCGACGGCCTCCCGCCAGACGGTGGCGGCCGTGCGGTCCCCGGTCGCGGCGCGCCTGCCGACCTGCTCGGCGGTGACGCCCGCCTCCCCGGTGGCGGCGGTGTAGCGGCGGGCGACGGCGGCCGCCGAGGCGAGGGTCTCCACGCAACCGCGACGGCCGCAGGCGCACGGCTCGCCGCCGGGACGCACCACCAGGTGGCCCAGCTCGCCGGCCCGGGTGTGGCTGCCGGTGAGCGGCCGCCCGTCGACCATCAGCGCGGCGGCGATCCCGGTGCCGACGGGTACGAAGAGGAAGTCGCGGCTGCCGCGGCCGGCGCCGGCCCTGGCCTCGGCGATGCCCCCGGCCCGCACGTCGTGCCCGAACGCGACCGGGATGCCCAGGTGTTCGGACAGCAGCTGCCGGACGGGCAGGTCCCGCCAGCCGAGGTTGGCGGCCAGCACCGCGGTGCCGGCCGCCTCGTCGACGATGCCGGGCACGGCGATCCCCGCGGCGGCCGGGCGGAAGCGCCCGGCGAGTTCGGCGGCGCGGTCGAGGACGGTCTGGAGGACGGCCTCCGGCCCGCGTTCGGCGCGGGTGAACCAGCGCTCGGTGTGGCGGAGGCGGCCGTCCGCGGCCACCGCCGCGCCCTTGATGTGGGTTCCGCCGACGTCGAGGGCGATCGCCGTCGCGGTCACGGCCGGGTGAGCACGATGGAGCGGGTGAGGTTGCGCGGCTGGTCGGGGTCCAGGCCGCGGCCCTTGGCCAGTTCGACGGCGAGCCGCTGGGCGCGGATCAGGTCGGCCATCGGGTCCAGCGCGCTCACCGACAGCACGGCGCCGGTCGGCTCGACCTGGTCGACCAGCCCGGTCGGCGGCTCGCCGAAGAACCACACCACGCTGCCGCGGCCGGTGACGCTGATCGGGCCGTGCCGGTACTCCATGGCCGGGTAGGACTCGGTCCACGACCCGGAGGCCTCGCGCAGCTTGAGGGCCGCCTCGTGGGCCAGGCCGACCGTCCAGCCGGTCCCGAGGAAGGTGAACTGGCCCGCCTCGGTGGCCCGTTCGGGCAGCGGGGCGGCCAGCGCCCGCTCGGCGTGGGCGGCCAGGTCGGCGGGGGCGAGCCCGAGGCGGCCGCGCAGCAGCGCCAGCGCGGTGGTGGCGAAGCGGGTCTGCACCACCGACTTCTCGTCGGCGAACTCCAGGTCGACCACGGTGCCGGCGGCCGTGCCGATCGGGGTGGCGAGGTCGCCGGTGAGCGCGACGGTCGGCGTCCCGCCGCAGCGCTGCAGCGCGGCGAGCACCTCGGTCGTGGTTCCCGAGCGGGTGATGGCGACGACGCGGTCGTAGGCCCGGGCCGCCGGGAACTCGGAGGCCGCGAAGGCGTCGGTCTCACCGAGGCCGGCACCCTCGCGGAGGCCCGCGTACGCCTGCGCGATGTAGAGCGAGGTGCCGCAGCCGATCACGGCCACCCGTTCGCCGTGCTCGGGCAGTCCTGCGGGCTCCAGTTCCAGTGCCCTGCGCCAGCACTCCGGCTGGCTGGCGATCTCCCGTTCGACGTGACTCATCTGGCTCTCCTCGGTGGGGGCACGGGCGGCGCGCTCGGGGACAGGTCCGCACCGAGCGCCGCTTTCTGCTGCAAGCATCTGCTTGAAACTGCTCTATTCATAGCCCAACGCGTCATCTGTGAGCAATACTGATCCACCGAGTGCCTTGTGGCACCCGGCCGGCGAGGCAAACTCAGTTCGGCGTATCTGCTCGATGTTGAGCAAACAGTGGTCATGCAGCGCAGCTTCGTGCAGGTCGCACCATCCCCCACCCGGGCCACCGCGGGGTCGGCCCCCACTCGCAAAGGCGGTACCAGAGATGAAGCGGCGCCTTTTCGCCCTGTCCGCGGCCACCCTGGCCGGAACGCTCGCACTGTCCGGATGCGGCAAGGGCTCGGCCTCCGGTTCGACCTCCGCCGACGGGGTGACGACGATCAGGTTCGTCGCCGCCGACTACGGTTCCAACGGCCAGAACCCGAGTCAGGCGTACTGGCAGGGCGTGATCTCGGCCTTCGAGCAGCAGAACCCCGAGATCAAGGTCGACCTCCAGGTCATCAACTGGAACGACATCGACACCCAGGTCAAGACGATGGTGCAGAACGGCAACCAGCCGGACGTCCTGCAGACCGGCGGCTACGCGGACTTCGCCAAGAACGGCCAGCTCTACCCGGCCCAGGAGGTCCTCTCCGGCAGCACCGCGGCGGACCTACTCCCCGCGATGGCGCAGGCCGGCGAGCAGGACGGCACCCGGTACGGCATCCCGTTCATCTCCAGCGCCCGGATGTTCCTGTTCAACAACGAGCTCTTCAGGAAGGCCGGCCTCGACCCGGCCGCCCCGCCCAGGACCTGGGCCGACCTCACCACCGCCGCCACCGCGCTGAAGAACGCCGGCGTGGAGATCCCGCTCGGCGTGCCGCTGGGCAAGGAGGAGGCGCAGGGCGAGTCGTTCATCTGGATGCTGGAGAACCACGGCGGCTACCAGGACGCCAAGGGCCGGTACAGCATCAACTCGCAGGCCAACGTCGACACCTTCGGGCAGCTCAAGAGCTGGGTGGACGCCGGCCTGACCGAGCAGAGCCCGGCCTCCGTCAACCGCACCGACCTGGCCAAGGATTTCGCCTCCGGCAAGGTCGGCATGCTCAACGGCATCCCCACCCAGCTGAACGACCTCAAGGGCATGGACGTCACCTGGACCGCGATGCCCAGCAAGGACGGCACCGGAAAGGCCACCCTCGGCGTCGCCGACTGGATGATGGCCTTCAGGAAGGGCGGCCACAAGGAACAGATCAAGGCCTTCCTCGACTTCGCCTACGGCCGGGACAACGCGGTGAGGTTCGACAAGGAGTACAGCCTGCTGCCGGTCACCCGGTCCGCGCTCACCGCGCTCCAGGCCGACCCGGACGAGCAGGCCCTGGCACCGTTCCTGCGGATCCTGCCCACCGCCACGTTCTACCCCCTCAGCGACCCGACCTGGCCTGCGGTCTCCGCGCAGATCAAGACGCAGATCGGCAGCGCGGTCAGCGACCCGAAGAAGACCCTCGACGCGCTCCAGAAGGCCGCGCAGCAGGCCGGTGAGTGACCCGGACGAGCGAACAAGGAATCCCGACACCGTGTCATCCCCCAGCAGCACAGACGCCCGGCCCGGCGAACCCGCCCGGCCGGCCGCGCCGCCGAAGCGTCCGTCGGCCCCGGGCCCGGGCCCCGCACCCGGGCGCCGTGCCCTGTTCGAACGGCTCGGGCCACTGCCGTGGCTGGCCCCGGCCATCGTGCTCATCCTCGGCGTGGTCGTGTGGCCGGTCGTCGAGATGGTCGCCACCTCACTGCGGAAGATCGACACCACCGGCACCGACCACGGCCCGGCCGGCCTGGTCAAGTACCGCAAGCTCTTCGGAGACCCCCGCCTGGCCGGAGTGCTGACCTGGACCGTCGTCTGGACGGTCGTCGTCGTCGGCCTGACCATGCTGATCTCGCTCGCGCTGGCGCAGTTGTTCAACCGGAACTTCCCCGGCCGTCGCGTCACCCGCTGGGCGCTCGTCGCGCCCTGGGCCGCCTCCGTACTGATGACCGCGATCGGCTTCCGCTGGATGCTCGACCAGGTCGCCGGCGTGTTCAACCGGCTGCTGCTCGACCTCGGCCTGATCGACCGCTCCCAGGCCTGGCTCGGCGACGCCGCCCACGCGAAGCCCTGGCTGGCGCTCGTCGCCGTCTTCGTCTCACTGCCGTTCACCACCTACACCCTGCTGGCCGGCCTGCAGACCATCCCCGAGGAGGTCCACGAGGCCGCCAGGGTCGACGGCGCCACGCCCTGGCAGACCTACCGCAAGGTCACCCTGCCGCTGCTGCGCCCGGCCTTCCTGGTCGGTCTGGTGATCAACCTGATCAACGTCTTCAACTCCTTCCCGGTCATCTGGGGCATGACCCAGGGCGGCCCGAACGCCGACACCGCCACCACCACCGTGTTCATGTACATGTTGCGCGGCTACGACGTCGCCGAGTCCGCCGCGATGTCCGTGGTCAACTTCGTCGTCGTGGTCCTCATGGTGGCCGTCTTCCTCAAGGTCAGCCGCTGGAACGAGGAGGAGGGCCGATGATCACCCTGCAGTCGCCGGCGAAGCACCGCCCGCGCGCACGGACCGTCCTGCTCACCGCGCTGGCCTGGGCGCTCGCCGCGCTCTTCGTGCTCCCGTACGTCGAGATGCTGATCACCGGCGGACGCCCGGCCGGCCAGCTGCGGGACAACTCCTACCTGCCGACGCACTTCGACTTCTCCGCCTTCACCAGGGTCTGGACGGACACCACGCTCGGCCAGAACCTGCGGACCACCCTGCTGGTGGCCGGAGGCTCGACGCTGCTGGTGCTGCTGGTCGCCCTGCCCGCCGCGTACTACACCGCCCGGGTGCGCTTCCGCGGCCGCAAGGCCTTCCTGCTGCTGGTGCTGGTCACCCAGATGTTCCAGCCCACCGCCCTTCAGGTCGGCCTCTACCGGGAGTTCTTCGCACTGGACCTGCTGGACACCCCGATCGTCCTGGTGCTCGCCAACGCCGCCTTCAACCTGGCCTTCGCGATCTGGATCCTGAGCGCCTACATCGGCTCCATACCCAGGGAACTGGAGGAAGCCGCGATGATCGACGGCAACGGTCGCATGGGCGCGCTGTTCCGCGTCACCCTGCCGCTGGCGCTGCCCGGCGTGGTCACCGCCGTGATCTTCACGTTCATCTCGGCCTGGAACGAGTTCATCATGGGCCTGACCCTCACCAACTCGCCCGACCGGCAGCCGCTCACGGTCGGCATCAACAACATGATCGGCGCCTACAGCGTGCAGTGGAACTACGTGTTCGCCGCCTCGCTGGTGGCCATCGTGCCGGTCGTCGTGCTGTTCGCGGTGATCGAGCGCCACGTCGTCTCCGGGCTCACCGCAGGCTCGGTCAAGTAGCCGGCGCGCCGCGCCGCCCCGCCGCGAGGCAGCGTTCCGCGGGGCGGCGCGGGGGCGCGTCCGTCGGCCCGGTCACCGGTCGGCCGGGGCCTCCGATCGGGCGGCGCCGGGCGGGGTCGCGCGCGAGCCGAGGAGCTGGGCGACCGGGTCGGCGCTGCCCGAGGCGCTCAGCTCCTGCACCAGCTCGCAGTTCCTGGCGACCCGGCCGGCGACCCAGTCGCGCAGCCACCCGGACAGCTTGGGGAGCGGCAGGTCGGACGGGGCCAGCCCGGTGAGCACGCACCCGGTCGCCGCCGCCCCGCCGACGTTGACCACCACGTCCGGCAGGACGGTGTGGCCGGCTTCGCGCAGCAGTCGGCGGGCCGGTTCGGTGCAGCTCAGGTTTCCGCCCTCGACCACCAGGCGGGCCCGGACCGCCGGCACCGCCTCCTCGTCGACCGCGGCGGGGGAGGCCGCCAGCACCAGCACGTCGGCGTCGACGTGCAGCCACGCCTGCCCGGGCCCGTGGACGGTGACCCGGGCGGGCAGCCGGCTCCGGTCGATCGTGCCGTCGCCGCTGGTGAGCGCGGTGAGTTCGGCGACGGGCAGTCCGCGCTGGTCCTCGACGGTGCCCAGGACGTCGGCCACCGCCACCACCAGGTGGCCGTGGGCGGCCAGGTGGTCGGCCACCGCGCGCCCGACGGTGCCGAAGCCCTGGATCGCGACGCGCTGCGGGGTCCGCGCACTGGAGGCGCGCAGGGCGCCGAGCACCGCGACGGCCACGCCGAACCCGGTGATGTCGGCCATGTGGTCCCACAGTTCGGCCCAGCCGACGGTGAGGCGGGTGGTGCCGGGGCGGCGGGTGACGTCGTACCCGGCGGCCTCGAAGGCCTGCCGCCGGTCGGCGTAGGTGGTGCCCTGGTCGCAGCCCAGGTACACCCCGCCGTGCAGCAGCGGGGCCGCGGCGCGGCCGAACTCCCGCATCACCGCCCGCCGTTCGACGGCGGCGCCGGGATCGGGGGCGATGCCGGCCTTGGCGCCGCCGATGGGCAGGCCGACCAGCGCCAGCTTGTGGGTCATCGCCCGGGCGAGCCCGGCCAGCTCCCGCTCGGTCACCGTCGGGGTCATCCTGGTGCCGCCCATGGCCAGGCCGTCGACCATGGAGTCGACGACGACCCAGCCCCGGGCCCGGCACTCCGGGAGGTTCAGGGTGGTGGAGAGCACGGGCCCGGTCGCGGGGCGGGCACCGTGCGGCGCGAGCGTCCGGCTCACTGCGCACCACCCTCCTCCGGGACAGAGCGCAGGCGCAGGCTGCGGGGGCGCATGTCGGTCCAGACGCGTTCGATGTGCGCGAGGCAGTCGTCCTTCGCGCCCCGGACGCCGTCCTCGTGCCAGCCCGCCGGCGTCTCGCGGTCGGCGGACCAGATCGAGTACTGCTCCTCGTCGTTGACGACGACCTTCCACTGCTCGGGTGCTTCGCTGGTCATGCCGTTACCTCCGGATGTCGATGGTTGGGGGTGGAGCCGGTTCGTGGCGAGGGCCGACGCGGGTGCCACGGTGGGCGTCGAGGCCGTCCAGCCAGGCCGGCAGGCTGGGGGCGCGCAGGAGGCCCGTCCCGACGAGCACACCGGCGAAGCCCTCCTGGAGCAGGCGGGCCGCGTCCTCGGGGGAGCGGACGGCCCCGGCGCTCACCGGGCACCGGGTGCCGCTGCCCAGCACCGCGGGCAGGAGCGCCGAGCTCCGCCCGAGGTCGCCGGCGCCGCGTTCGCGGTCGCCGATGTCCTTGTTGTTCACCGCGATCACGCACTCCTCGGCGCGTGGCACGCGGTTGATCTCCTCCTCGGTGACGACCTCGACGAACGGCGTCAGGCCCAGGCTCAGGCCGAGTTCGACCAGGTGGCCCAGGGTGGCGCGCGGCAGCAGCGCGGCGGTGAGCAGCACCGCGGACGCGCCGCTCTCGCGGGCCTGGTGCAGCTGGCTCCGGCGGGTGATGAAGTCCTTCTGCAGCACGGGCAGGTCCGTCGCCGCCACGACCTCGCGCAGCAGTTCCGGGGTGCCGCCGAACCACCGCCCGGTCACCACGGACAGGCAGGGTGCGCCGACCTCCTGGTAGTCGGCGACCAGCCGGGCGGCCGACCTGTCGCCGAACAGGTCCTGCCCGGCGGCGTCCTGGCGCTTGAGCTCCATGATCACCGGTCGGCGGGCGTCCAGCAGCGCCTCGATGAACGCCGCCGTCATCCGGGCCTCCCGGCCGCCCCGGCGCCGTCCGGCGCCCGCCAGCCGCGCCGTACGGCCGTGACCCGCTCGGTGCTCAGCCGTCCGTCGGGGTCCCTGGCCGCGGTGTCCACGTCGATGCCCAGGAAGAGGGGGTGGTCCAGCACCGCCCGGTAGGCCTCCCGGTTGTCGGCCGAGAGGCCGCCGGCCAGCAGGAAGGGGCGCGAGAGGCGGTCCGCGATCCCGAGGACGGCCGCGCAGTCGGCCGGTTGCCCGGTGCTGCCGATCCGGCCGTCCCCGGCCACCGCGTCCAGCAGGAAGACGTCCGTTCCCGCCCGCTCGTACGCCGGGATCAGGGACCGCTCCGCGCGGGTGTCCGCACCGAGGTGCAGCACCTTGACCACGATGAGGTCCGTGCTGCCCTTGAGGGCGCGGACCAGGCCCGGCGGCTGGTAGCCGTGCAGTTGGACCCACGGCACCCGGGCCGCGGCCGTCGCCGCGCGCAGCGCCTCGGCGTCGTTGAGGAAGGTCACGAGGACCGGTCGCAGTCGCGCGGTTCGATGGACAGCGTCGGCCGCCACACTGAGTTGATGGAGCGTCAGGTCGGCATGACCCCTCGGGACGCCGTGCCACAGGCCGACGAGGTCGGCGCCGGCCCGGTCGAGCGAGGCCACGTCCTCGGCCGAGGCGGCTCCGCAGATCTTGAGCAGCATCGGGCGTCACAGCCCCAGCATGGCGGCGACGCGGTTGCGCTGGATCTCCGACGTGCCCGAGTAGATCGGGCCGGCGACCGCGTCGCGCAGGTCCTTCTCCAGCCCGTACTCGGCCAGGTAGCCGCTGCCGCCGAAGATCTGCACGGCGGCCAGGGCGGAGGAGAGGTTGCTCTCGCTGGCGAGGAGCTTGCTGACGGCGATGTCCCGCGTGACGTTCTCGCCCCGGGTCAGCCGGACGGCCGTGTCGTAGAGCCACTTCCGCGCGGTGTCCAGGCCGATGCTCATCTCCACGAGCTTGTGGGAGATCGACTGGTACGAGCCGATCGGACTGCCGAACTGGACGCGTTCCTTGGCGTACTCGACGCAGCGGTCGAGCCGGTGGCGCATCTGCCCGGTGCTGATGACGAAGGAGCAGAGGATCTCCCACTTCATCACGTGGTCCAGGACCAGGAACCCGGAGCCGACCCGGCCGATCACGGCGGACGCGGGGATCCGGCAGTCGTCGAAGTGCAGTTCGCTCAGCGGCGCGGTCCGCAGCCCCATGGTGGCGACGGGCGGCCCGATGACGAGCCCCGGGGTGTCCCGCTCCACGACGAAGGCGGTGATGCTGAGCGGGCCGCTGCTCGGATGGGTGCGCGCGTACACCACGAACACGTCGGCCACCGGGCCGTTGGTGATGAAGGACTTGCCGCCCCGCAGGACGAAGTCGTCGCCCTCGCGGGTGGCCGTGGTCCTCATCGCCAGCGCGTCGGAGCCGCTCTCGGTCTCGCTGATCGCGTGCGCGCCGATCGTCTCTCCCGAGCAGATCCCCGGCAGGTGGCGCGCCTTGAGCTCCGGCGAGCCGAACCGTTGCAGCGGGACCCCGACGCCGACCAGGTGGGTGGCGACCGAGAAGTTCAGTCCGCCGTCACGGCACCCGGTGCCGAGCCGTTCGAGCACGTGCATGGTGGTGAGCAGGTCCTGGCCCAGCCCGCCCCACTGCTCGTCGAACGGCAGGCCGAGGATCCCGGACCTCTGGATCAGCTTCCACTTGTCCCACGGGAAGGCGCCTTCGGCGTCCCCTTCGAGATGGCCGGAGCTGAGCTCCTCGCACCACTGGGCGATCCCCTCGCCCAGGGCGAGCTGGTCGGCGTTCCACCTGATCATCTGTCCGTCCCTGTCAGTACTCGGAGAAGTCGGCCGAGTCCAGGTTGTGGCGCTCGTCGCCGCGCAACGCGGGCGAGAACACGCACACCAGGCGGAGGTCCTCCTCCGGGCTCGCGATCAGGAAGTGGGCGTCGTTGCGGTCGAGCGCGTACAGCGTGCCCGGCTCCAGCGGGTGGGAGGTGCCGTCGGTGTCCACGACCTCGCCCTTCCCCTCGATGCAGTAGCAGGCCTCCAGGTGGCGGCGGTACTCCAGCCGCGACTTGGTGCCGGCCCGGACGGTGGTGTCCGTCATCGTGTAGCCGAGGCCGTCGGACTCGAGCAGGAACCTGCGGCTGAGCCCGTTGCCCCAGTCCACGGTCTTCACGTCGGCAAGGTGTCGGACGATCATCGGTGTGCCTCCTGGCGGCTTGGTGAGTACGGCGAAACGGTCTGGATGAAGGTGTGGAACTCCTCGACCACGTCGGCCCCTTCGGCGAGGGCGTGCTCGATCCGGGCGACCCCGGCGCTGCCCACGACCGCGGCGTCGGCGCCGAGGCCGTGCAGCAGGTCGATGTCCGCCCGGGAGCGGACGCCGAACCCGACGGCGATCGGTGCGGTGGTCCTCGTCCGCAGCGCGGCCAGCGCGGCGGCCAGCTCCCGGTGGTCGGCGGTGAGCCCGCCGCCGCTGCGGCCGTAGTGGGCCACCAGGTACAGGTACGCGGTGGCGCAGTCGGCTGCCGCGGCCCGCACCTCGGGCGACGACGCGGCGTAGCAGGTGGCGACCAGGGGCAGCCCGGCCTCGCGCACCGCGTCGAGGCAGTCGGCCCGCAGCCGCGGCGGCAGTCCGTGGACCAGCAGCCCGTGGACGCCCGCGTCGGCGACCCGCCGGACGAAGCCGGGTACGGTCGGGGCCCTGACCGTGTGGCTCCAGTCGGCCAGCAGGGCCACCCGCAGGTGGCGCAGCCCGGGCAGGACCCCGGCGAGGAAGTCGAGCACCTCGTCGAGTCCGACGCCGTCGGCCAGGGCCCGCTGCGCCGAACGGCGGATGACGGGCCCGTCGGTGACCGAGTTCGGGAAGGGCACCGCCAGCTCCAGGCAGTCCACCCGGCAGTCGTCGAGCATCCGCATCACGTCGGCCAGGACGGGCAGCGGGGGGTCCCCGGCGTTGAGGAACACGGCCAGGCCGGGCCGGCCCGGTGGCCGGCGGGCGAAGAACCCGCTCACCGCGCACGCGCCGGTCGGGTGCGGAGGCGGTCGACGAGGTCGCGGGCGGCGCCGCCGCGCAGGGCGTCCTCGGCCGCCCGGATCGCCGACGGCCACCCGTCGATCAGCCCGCTCGCGACGGCCAGTGCGGCGGCGTTCAGGCAGACGGTCCGGGTGGCGAGCGCCGTCCCCGCTCCGGAGAGCACGCCGAGGAAGTGCTCGACCACGTCTTCTCCTCCGGTGGCGGGCCGCAGTTCGGCGATCGTGTCGGTCGCGCTCGCGGGAGCCTCGGCCGGCAGGTGGATCGGGTCGGTGCCGTCATTGGGGAGGAGGACGTTGTCGACGGAGCCGACGAGCTCGTCGATGCCCAGCTCGTTGGAGCAGAGCCAGATCCTCCGGTCGGTGACGGTGGCGGCGACTTGGCCCAGCGCCGGCAGCAGTGAACGGTCCGAGACGCCGACGAGCTGGGCGGAGACCGGCACCGCGGCCAGGAAGGGCCCGACGGAGTTGATGAACCCGCCGATCATCCGCAGGTCCATCGGCACGATGCTCCGGGCCAGCAGCGCCACCTCCCGGGGGTAGACGAAGTTCCCCGGGAAAGCGATGCCGAAGCGTTCCAGCTGCTCCTCGGTCCGCTCGTACGAGGTGGTCCGTCCGATGCCGAGACGGTCGAGCAGGTCGTGGGAGCCGCAGGTACCCGTGTAGGCGCGGGAGCCCGTCTTGACGACGCGGACGCCCAGGGCCGCGGCGAGGAACGCCGCCGCGGTGGAGATGTTGAACGTGGCCGGCCCGCCTCCGGTGCCGACGATGTTGGCCGTGCCGTCCAGCCGCGCGGCGACGGCCGGCCGCCGCTCGTCCAGCGAGCGGAGCATGGCGACCAGCGTGTCCCGGTCGGGCATCCGGGTGGACAGCGAGGACAGCAGCGCCACCGTCTCGCCGGGCCGCAGGGCGCCGTCCCGCAGCTGGTCCCAGAAGGACCCCCACAGCTCCTGGTCGACGGCGCGGTCCCGGCGGATCAGCGCTCGCAGCACCTCGTGCATGACTAGAGGGCGTCCGTCCGCTGCGGCTGGGCCTGGTCGATGAACCTGCTGATCGAGCCGACGGAGCGGAAGCTGTCCGGGTCGAGGTCGAACTCCTCGACGCGCACGTCGAAGCGGTCCTCCAGCCAGGCGATCGTCTTGAGCAGGCCGAGGCTGTCGATGACCCCGCCGTCCACGAGGTCGTAGTCGGCGTCCAGCTCGTTCGGGCCGACGTCGGGCAGGAACTCCTCGATGATGAACTGGGTGACTACCGCGGCGTGGTTCACGTGGCCGTTCCTTCGGTGGGCTGGGAGGGGGAGCAGTCGCGCTCGACGGGCGCGCGGTCGATCTTTCCGGTGGACGTCCTGGGCAGCGGGTCGTCCACGATCCGCAGGGTCGAGGGGACGGCGGTGAGCGGGAGGCGCTGCGCGCAGTGCCGGCGCAGCGCCAGCGAGTTCAGCCGGCTGTCCGGGGCGCGGCGGACCAGGCCGCGCAGCAGGCGGCCGGCCACCGGGTCGGGTACGGCCACCACGGCCGCCTCGACGACCTCGGGGTGGTCGAGCAGCACCTGTTCGACCTCGTGGGTGTTGACCCGGGTGCCGCGGACCTTGACCTGGTGGTCGTTGCGGCCTTCCAGGGTGACGCGGCCGTCCTCGTCGCGCCGGACGAGGTCGCCGCTGCGGAAGTAGCGCCGGGTCTCCCCGTCGTGGTGGTGGGTCGCGAACCTGCCGGAGTCCTGGCTCCGGTCCAGGTAGCCGTCGGTCTGGAAGGGCGTCGCGACGTGGAGTTCGCCGGTGCCCGGCCCGGTGACGATCCTGCCGTCATCACCGACGATCACCGCGTGGACTCCGGGCAGCGGGCGCCCGATCGGCACCGGGCCGTCCGGCGGCTCGGTGCCGTCGACCTCGTGCAGGAAGCTGTCGTTGGTCTCGGTGCAGCCGTAGACGTTGTGGAGCCGCGCGCCGGGGAACAGGCGCGGAAGTTCGGCCAGGCAGCGGGCGGGCAGGCTGTCGCCGGTGAAGACGACGTGCTCGACGGTGTCGAGCCGGCGGCCGCTCTGCGCGGTCGCGTCGACCAGCAGTTGGTAGAACATCGGTACCGCCTGGACGAGTTGGACCTCGTGGCGGGAGAGCAGGTCCAGCAGGTGGCCCGGCTGGGTGGCCCGGGCCGGATCGACCAGGACGACGCGGCCGCCGTGCTTGAGCGTGGCCCAGATGTCCAGCAGGCACAGGTCGAAGGTGAGCGGCGCGTAGTTGAGGACCGTCGTTCCCCGGCGGATGCCGAACCGCTCGCCGGCCCAGGTGGTGAAGCGGTCCACCGCGCCCGTGCTCAGCGGCACGATCTTCGGCTGCCCGGTGGAACCGGAGGTGGTGAACATGAAGGAGACGTCGGCGGGTTCCGTGGCGCGTGGCGGCTTCGGTTCGGCCGGTCGCTCCCGGGCGTCCGGACCGGGGTCCTCCGGTGAGAGGACGTGCCGGATGCCGGCCCGCTCGGCCGGCGCGTGGGCGGTCCCGCCTTCCGGTACGGGCGCCGGCAGCAGCAGGAAGCGCCGCCCTTCCAGCAGGCAGGCGAGCACCAGGGCGATCGTCGAGGGCGACTTGGCGGCCGGGATGCCGATCGGCTCGTCGCCGTCCGGGGCGAGCCGGGCGATCCGCAGGCGCTCCCGCTCCGCCGCCCGGTGGAGTTCGCGGTAGGTCGTCTCCTCCCCGTGCCACACCAGGGCCGGATCACCGGGGTGGTCGGTGGCGTGCGAGACGAATGAACCCACCAGGTTCTGCTGCATCATGACTTCTCCGAGTTCATGCAACGGGGTGGGCTCTATGGACAACGGATGAGTTCATGCAACGGGTTCACCGATCTTTTTCGGAACAATGAAGGGCCGACACGAAAGGGGCCCGTCCGGCCGCCTTCCCGGCGAAAGAAGAATTATCACGTGGCGCTCGTCCACGGAAGTGGTGTGCTCGATCTCCACCATGACGGCACGTCAGGGAGGGTGTGGAGGTCGGGCGCGCGGATGCTAGCCGTCGAGCGTGTTCAATCTACATAAGGATTAGCGGGGTCTGGCGTAAAGATTGTCCTGATGCCTTCGACCCCCTTCTCTGTCTTGCGGAGTGAGACGGGAGCTGCCTAGTATCCGCCGTACTGTTCGCGAAGAAGCGAATCGGCGAGGGGATTTCCGGGGTGCTTTAGCGCTCCCGATCGCCGTGAAAGGTGGATCCGTCATGCCTGGCTCCGATCGGAGCGCGCACGCTCCGACCCAGTTGTCCTTCGCCCAGCAACGGCTGTGGTTCCTCGACCGGCTGCGGCCGGGCCTGCCGGACCACAACGTCCCGACCGCGGTCCGCCTGCGTGGCCGGCTGGACCAGGAGGCGCTCGTCCGGGCGCTGACCGACGTCGTGCGGCGCCACGAGGTGTTGCGCGGCAGGATCGCCGACTCCGAGGACGGCCCGTGCCACGTCACGGAGCCGGTCGGGACCTTCGTGCCGACGATCACCGACCTGGCGCACACCCCGGCGGAGCAGGCCTGGCGGCGGGCCCGGGAGCTGGTGGCCGCCGACCTGGCGGCCCCCTTCGACCTCGGCGCCGCCCCGATGCTGCGGGCCCGACTGATCCGCGTCGCCCCCGACGACCACCTGCTGGTCCTGGTGATCCATCACATCGCCTGCGACGGCTGGTCGCTGCCGGTGCTGTGGCAGGAGTTCTCCGCCGGGTACGGCGCCGCCGTCGACGGCCGGCCGATCGCCCTGCCGGACCTGCCCGTCCAGTACGCCGACTTCGCGCACTGGCAGCGGAACCACCTGGCCGGACCCGCGCTGCAAGGTCAACTCGACTACTGGCGCGAGCACTTGGCCGACCTGGTCCCTTCGGTGCTCCCGACGGACCGGGAGCGCCCCGCGGCGTGGTCCGGTCGGGGCGACCAGGTCGAGATCGAGATCCCGGCGGAACTCGCCGACCGGATCCGCGCACTGGGGCGTACCCACGAGGTGACGCCGTTCATGACGCTGCTGGCCGCCTTCCAGGTCCTGCTCGCGCGCTGCACGGGACAGGCCGATGTGACGGTGGGCACCCCGATCTCCGGGCGGACCCGGATCGAGGTGGAGCCGCTGGTCGGCTTCTTCGTCAACACCCTCGTCCTGCGCACCGATCTGTCCGGCGACCCCGGCTTCACCGACGTGCTCGCCCGGGTGCGGCGGTGCGCGGTGGAGGCCTACGCCCACCAGGACGTGCCGTTCGAGCGGCTGGTGCAGGAGCTGCGGCCCGAGCGCGACCTCGGCCAGCACCCGCTGGTCACCGTCATGTTCCAGCTGGAGGATCCGCCCGCGCTCCCGTCCGGCCTCCCTGGGCTGAAAGTGAGCAGCCATCAGATACCCAATGACGTCGCCAAGTTCGACATCGAGGTCTCCCTGACGGACCTCGGCGACCGCCTCACCGGCGTCGTCCGCTACGCCGCCGACCTCTTCGAGCGCGACACGGTGCGGCAGCTCGCCGAGGGCTTCACAGCGCTGCTCGACCATCTCGTCGGCGCTCCCGAACGGCCGATCTCGGCCTGGCAGACCCCGCCCGGCCTCCGCGTGGGCGCCTCTGCTCCCACCGTGCACCCCGCGGCCGTGCGGCCCGACGCCTCCCAGGCCGGCGCCGCCGAGACCGAGACCGAACTCCTCGTGCTGGAGACCTGGGCCGAGGTGCTCGGAGTCACCCCGGACGGCGTGCACAGCGACTTCTTCGAACTGGGCGGCCATTCGCTGCTCGCCTCGAAGGTCATGTCCCGGCTCGGCCGGGCGCTCGACCTCGAACTGCCGGTCGTCCTGCTCTTCTACCACCCGACCGTCGCCGAACTCGCCGACGGCATCGACGCGGCGCTGCTGGCGGACCTCGGCGAAGCCGAGGCGGAACCGCTCCCCGCCGGAAAGGCCCGTCACCCGTGAAGGCACAGCACAGTCGACCCGAGTCCGGCCAGCCGACCGCTTCCACGCGGGCCGGCCTACGCGCCCTGCTCGACCAACGCGTCCGCGCGGCCCGGACCAGGGCCGCCGAGGGCGAGCCAGAGGCCGCGGTCCCGCCCCGCCCGGAGGGCGCGCGGGTGCCGTCGTTCACCCAGGAACGCATGTGGCTGATCGAGCGGCTGTCCGACGGCCCCGCGCTGTACAACGTCCACGAGGTCTTCCGGCTGCGCGGCCCGCTGGACCTGGCCGCCCTCGGCCACGGCCTCACCGACCTGGTGCGGCGCCACGAAGTCCTGCGCACCGCCTTCCCCGAGGAGGACGGCCGCCCCGTCCCCTCGGTGGAGCCGACCCGGCCGATCGACCTGCCCGTCACGGACCTGCGGACCGAGCCCGCGGAACGCCGGACGGAACTCGCCCTCGACCTCGTCCACTCCGAGATCCTGCGCCCCTTCGACCTGGCCGCCGCCCCGCTGCTGCGCGCGTCGCTGCTGCGGGTCGACGAGGACGAGCACCTCCTGGTGGTGGTCGTCCACCACATCGCGGTCGACGGCTGGTCGATGCCGCTGCTGTGGGACGACCTGTCGGCGATGTACCGGAGCCGGCTGGAAGGCCGCGAGCACGAGCTGCCGCCCTTGCGGATCCAGTACGCGGACTTCGCCCACTGGCAGCGGGCCCGGCTCTCCGGCGACCGCCTGAAGAGCCAACTGGACTACTGGAGCGCACAGTTGTCCGGGCTGTCGCCGCTGGACCTGCCCACCGACCGTCCGCGCGGACCGGTCCGCGCGGGCCGGGGCGAGCGGATCACCTTCACGGTGCCCGAGGAACTGGCCGAGCGGCTGCGGCTGCTGGGCCGGCGGCACGGCGCGACGATGTTCATGACGCTGCTGGCCGGGTTCCAGGCCCTGCTCGCCCGCTACAGCGGGCAGTCCGACGTGGCGGTCGGCACGCCGGTCGCGGGCCGCACCCGGCCGGAACTCGACCCGCTGGTGGGCTCGTTCATCAACACCGTGGTCCTGCGCACCGACCTCGCGGACGACCCGGGCTTCGCCGAGCTGCTCGACCGGGTCCGCCGGACCGCCCTGGACGCCTACGCGCACCAGGACGTGCCGTTCGAGCGGCTGGTGCAGGAGCTGCGGCCGGCCCGCGGCCTCGACCGCAACCCGCTGTTCCAGGTGATGGTCGCGGGCCTGTCCGACCCGACCGCCTCCCTCCGGCTGGCCGGGACGGAGGTCGAACAGCTGGAGGTCGACAACGGCACGGCCAAGGTCGACCTCAGCCTGGTGATCGCCGACCGGCCGAGCGGCCCGGACGGCACGGCAGGCACGACCGGCACGACCGGCACGACCGGCACGACCGGCACCGTGGCCTTCGACACCGCGCTGTTCGACCGCGCGAGCGTGGAGCGCCTGGTCGGCCACTACCTCCGGCTGCTGGACGCCGCGGCCGACGACCCCGACCGTCCCGTCTCCCGCCTGGACCTGCTCACCGAGGCCGAGCGCGAGGCGCTGCTGGTGGCCGCCAACGCCACCGACGAACCCTTCCCCGCCGAGCTCTGCGTGCACGAGCTGGTGGAGGAGCGGGCCCGGCTGACCCCCGACGCGGTGGCGGTCCGCTGCGGAAGCGAGCGACTGACCTACCGGGAGCTCGACGGCCGGGCCAACCGGTTGGCCCGGCTCCTGCGAGCCCGGGGAGCCCGGCCGGAACGCCTGGTCGGTGTCTGCCTGCCGCGCTCGGCGGAGCTGGTCGTGGCCCTGCTGGCCGTCCTCAAGTCGGGCGCCGCCTACCTGCCGCTGGACCCGGACCTCCCGGCCCAGCGGATGTCGTTCATGCTCGCCGACGCCGACGTGCCGCTGCTGCTCACCCGGCGCTCCCTGGCCGACCGGCTGCCGGAGCACGGCGCCGAGACGGTGTGGCTGGACGCCGAGGCCCCGCTCGTCGCGGCCCTGTCCGAGGACCGGCTGCCGCCGCTCGCGACGCCCGCCGACCTGGCGTACTCGATCTACACCTCCGGTTCGACCGGCCGCCCCAAGGCCGTGCTGGTCCCGCACGAGGGCGTGGTCAACTACCTGGTGGTCCGCGGTCGCCAGCTGGACCTCGACGGGTCCGACGTCGTCGCCTCGGTGGCCTCGATCTCCTTCGACGTCATCGTCCCCCAGGTGCTCATGCCGCTGGCCTGGGGCGCGAGCGTGGTGATCGCCCCGTCGGAGGTCGCGGTCGACGGCCCGCGCCTGACGGAGATGATGCGCGAGTTCGGCGTCACCACGCTCATGGCCACCCCGGCCACCTGGCTCCTGCTGCTGGACGGCGGCTGGCAGGGCGGCCGGTTCCAGGCGATCTGCGTGGGCGAACCGCTCCAGCCCGCCCTGGCCCGGCGGCTCCTCGACCGGGTCTCCACGCTGTGGAACGGCTACGGTCCCACCGAGGCGTCCGTCGGCTGCGTCACCCGGCGGGTGGACGCCGACCGGGACCTGGCCCGGCCGGGCGGGTCCGTGCCGATCGGCCGGCCGCTCGGCAACCTCCGGATCTACCTGCTGGACCCGGCCGGCGCCCCGGTGCCCGTCGGCGTCCCGGGGGAGATCCACATCGGCGGGGTCGGCGTCACCCGCGGGTACGCCAACCGGCCGGGGCTGACCGCCGAGCGCTTCGTGCCCGACCCGTTCGGCGCGGCCGGCGGCCGGCTGTACCGGACCGGCGACCTGGCGCGGTACCTGCCGGACGGCAGCCTGCTCTTCCTCGGCCGCACCGACGAGCAGGTGAAGATCCGCGGGTACCGCATCGAGCTGGGTGAGATCGAGGCCGCGCTGTGCGCGCAGCCCGGTGTCGCCAGGGCCGCGGTGACGGTGCGCGGCGGCGGGACGGACGCCGAACTGGCCGGCTACCTGGTGTGGCAGGACGGGCCGGGTGACCTGGCGGCCGTGCGGCGCTCCCTGCGCGAGACCCTGCCCGAGTTCATGGTGCCCACGACGCTGACCGCGCTCGACCGGATCCCCCTGACCACCAACGGCAAGGTGGACCGCGGGGCCTTGCCCGAGCCCGCCCGCCACGACCACGGGGCCGGTGCGCTCCCGCCACGGGACCTGCCGGAACTCCTGATGACCAGGATCTGGGAGCGCGTGCTGGGCACCCCGCGGGTCGGCGTCCGGGACGACTTCTTCGCGCTGGGCGGGCACTCCCTGAGGGCGGTCGAGCTGGTGGAGGCCGTCCGGCGGGAGTGGGGGGTGACCGTGCCGCTGAACACGGTGTTCCGCCACCCCACCGTCGAGGGGCTGTGCGCGGAACTGCCCAACGCGGCGCGGGCCCTGCGCCGGCTGGTCGTTCCGCTGGCCGAGGGGGACCGCCGCCGGGCGCCGCTGATCCTGGTGCACCCGCAGAGCGGCGACGTGTGCTCCTTCCTCCACCTGGCCGGACAGCTCACCGAGCGGCTCGCCGAATCCCCTCTGGGCGGCCGGCCCGTCTACGGCCTGGAGGCCGTCGGCTACAACACCGACGAGCCGCCCCTGGCCACCGTCGAGGAGCAGGCGCGGCGCTACCTGCGGGAGCTGCGGTCCGTCCTGCCCGACGGCCCGTACCTGCTGGCCGGCTGGTCCTTCGGCGGGCTGGTCGCCTTCGAGCTGGCCCGCCTGCTGGAGGAGCAGGGGAACCCCCCGGGGTTCCTCGGGATCATCGACGTCGGCGCGCCCGCGTCCACCGGTGAAGCCGCCGACAGGGAAGGCGGGGACCTCCACGAGCTCGACGAGGAGGCCGCCCTCGCCCTGCTGCTCCACGACGCGGACGGCCGCGAGCACCTTCCCGAGGGGGTGCGCACCGAACAACTGCGGCGCATGGCACGGGTGTTCACCGCCAACGGCGCCGCCGCCCGGCGCTACCGGTCGACGGCACGGCTGCGGACACCGATCCACCTGTTCACCAGCGCCGAGACCCACCCCGAACTCGGCGGCCCGGTCGTGCTCCCCGCCCGGTGGCGGGACCGTACCCGGGGGGCGTTGAGCGTGGTCGAGGTCCCCGGCAACCACCACGACATGCTGTCGCCGCCGCACGTCGCCCGCTTCGCCGACGCGCTGTCGGCCGTCCTGGAGGAGCTCGGATGAGCGACGAGAAGGAGCTGCCGCTGTCGTCGGCGCAGTCCGGCATCTGGTTCGCCCACCACCTGCGCCCCGGCAGCCCCGCCTACAACACCGGCGAGTACGTGGACATCCCCGGGCCGATCGACCCGGAGCTGTTCGAGACGGCCGTACGGCGCGTGGTGGACGAGACCGAGTCCCTGCGCGTCCGCCTCACCGACGGCGCCGACGGCCCCCGGCAGGTCGTCACCGCGTCGCCCGACTGGACGATGCACCACGTCGACCTCACCTCGGCACCGGACCCGCTGGGGGAGGCCGAGCGCTGGATGCGCGCCGACCTGTCCACCCCGCTCGGGCTCACCCGGGACCCGCTGTTCCGCCAGGCCCTGTTCGCCGTCGCACCGGACCGCTTCCTCTGGTACCAGCGCGTCCACCACATCGTGGTCGACGGCTTCAGCATGTCGCTCATCGCCCGCCGCGTCGCCAAGACCTACACCGGACTGGTCGGGGGCCGGGCCGGGGCAGGGCCGGCCTTCGGGCCGCTGAGCGCCCTGCTGGCGCACGACGCCGCCTACCACGCCTCCGAACAGCCCGAGCGGGACCGGGAGTTCTGGGCGTCCCGGCTGGCCGGACGACCGGACCCGGTCAGCCTCGCCAGCCGCTCGGCGCCCGCCTCGGACGGCTTCCTGCGCCGCACCGGCAGCCTCGACGCGCCCACCCTGGCCGCGCTGCGGCGGACCGCGCGACCCGCCGGGGCGAGCTGGCCCACCGCCTTCACCGCCGCGGTCGCCGCGTACCTCCACCGCCTCAGCGGCGAACGGGACATCGTGCTCAGCATGCCGGTGACCGGGCGCACCGGCTCCGCCGCGCCGGCCGTCCCCGGCATGGTGGCGAACGTGGTGCCGCTGCGGCTGCGCGTCCACCCCGAGCAGAGCCTGTCCGCGCTCGCGCGACAGGTGGCCGAGGAGGTCGCCGCCCAGCGCGGGCACCAGCGCCACCGCAGCGAGGACCTGCGCAGGGAACTGGACCCGGCCCGGTCGGAGCGGGTCCTGTTCGGGCCCGTCGTCAACATCATGTCCTTCTACTACCACCTGGACTTCGCGGGCGTCCGGGCCACCGTGCACAACCTGTCCAACGGGCCGGTCGAGGACCTCTCCTTCTCCGTCTACGACCGCTCCGACGGCACCGAGCCCCGGCTCGACCTCGACGCCAACCCCGCGCTCTACACCGAGGCCGAACTCACCGCCCACCAGCAGCGGTTCCGCCGCTTCCTGGACGCGGTGGCCGCCGACCCGGACCGGCCGATCGGCCGGCCCGACCTCCTCACCCCCGAGGAACGGCACCGGACCGTCGTCGCCGTCAACCGCACCACGCGGCCCCTGCCGCACCCGACGGTGCCGTCGGCCTTCGCGGCCGAGGTCGCGCGCACCCCCGACGCGCCCGCCGTGGTGTGCGGCGAAACCACCCTGTCCTACGCGGAGTTGAACGCCCGGGCCAACCGGCTGGCCCACCGGCTCATCGCCCTCGGCGTCCGCTGCGACAGCACGGTGGCCGTGCTCATGGAACGCTCCGTCGACGTGGTGGTGGCGGTCCTGGCGGTCGGCAAGGCCGGCGGCGCCTACGTACCCCTGGACACCCGGGCCCCGGCGGCCCGCCTGCGCCGCGTCCTGGACGACACCGGGGCGGCGGTGCTGCTCACCCACCGGGCCACCCGGGAGCACGCGCCGTCCCTCGGCACCCCCGGTGTCGTCGTCGACGCCGACCCCGGCCTCGCCGACCAGCCGGCCACCGACCCCGTCGTGCCGCTGCGCCGGGACCACCTGGCCTGCGTCCTGTACACCTCGGGCTCCACGGGCACGCCGAAGGGCGTGGCCCTGAGCCACCGCAACGTCATCAGCCTGACCGCGCAGAGCTGTTGGCGCGAGGAGGACGGCCCGCGCGTGCTCGCGCACTCCCCGCACGCCTTCGACGCCTCGACCTACGAGTGGTGGGTGCCGCTGCTCAACGGCGGCCGGGTCGTCGTGGCCCCGCCCGGCGAGCTGGCGCTCGCGGACCTCCACCGGCAGATCGTCGACCACCGGGTCGGCGCGCTCTGGCTGACGGCCGGGCTGTTCCGGGTGTTCGCCGAGGAGTCCCCGGGCACGCTGGCCGGGGTCGGCCAGGTGTGGACCGGCGGCGACATCGTGCCGGCCGACGCGGTGCGGCGCGTCCTGGACCGCTGCCCGGACTCCGTGGTGGTCGCCGGGTACGGCCCGACCGAGGCCACCACGTTCACCACCCGCCGGGTGCTCCGCCCCGGCCAGGCCGTGCCCGACGTCGTCCCCCTCGGCCGGCCGGTGGACAACCGGCGGGTGTACGTCCTGGACGAGGCGCTGTCCCCGGTGCCGCCGGGGGTGGCCGGCGTGCTGTACGTCGCCGGCGCGGGCGTGGCGCGCGGGTACCTGAACGACCCCCGCCGGACGGCCGCCCAGTTCGTGCCGTGCCCGTTCGGCGAACCGGGCGAGCGGATGTACCGCACGGGCGACGTGGTCCGCTGGAACGCCGAGGGGGAGCTGGAGTTCCTCGGCCGCGCGGACGAACAGGTCAAGCTCCACGGCTTCCGCATCGAACTCGGCGAGATCGAGGCGGTCCTGGCCGGGCACCCCGCCGTCGCCCAGGCGACCGTGGTCGCCGGCCCGGGCGCCTCCTCCGGCCGGCGTCTGATCGGCTACGTCGTCCCGGCCGGGGCCCCGGGGCCCGACCCGGCGCTCGACCCGGCCTCGGTGCGGGAGCACGCCGCCGCGGCGCTGCCGGACTACATGGTGCCCTCGGCGATCGTCGTGCTCGACGCCTTCCCCCTGACGCCCAGGGGGAAGATCGACCGGGCCGCGCTGCCCGTCCCCGACCCCGAGCCGGCACCGTCCGGGCCCGGGCCGCGCACCCCGGCGGAGCGGACGATGTGCGCGCTGTTCGCCGAGGTGCTCGGCCGGCCCGAGGTGGGCGTCGACGACGGCTTCTTCGCGCTCGGCGGCAACTCCCTGCTCGCGACCCGGCTGGTCAACCGGGTGCGGGTGCGGTTCGGCCGGGACCTCACCCTCGGCGCCCTGTTCCAGACGCCCACCCCGGCGCGCCTGGTCGAAGCCCTGGAGGAGGCCCCGGACGCCGCGGCCGTACCCGTCCTCTCACCCCGTACCCGACCCTGAGCCCCTGAGGGCGATCACAGGAAGCACCTTCGGCATGGTCCACACCCTCTCCCAGCCCGACGACACCCCGGCACCGCCCGCGACACCGGAAGCACCGACCGCCGTAGCGCCGGGGGAGTCCCAGGTCCGCCGGTACTACGAGCTGGTCGACGCCGGCGACGTTCCCGCGCTGGTCGCCCTGTTCACCCCCGACGCCCGCTACCACCGCCCCGGGTACCCGCCCATGGTCGGGCACGCCGAACTGGAGCGCTTCTACCGCGACCAGCGGGTGATCCGCGCCGGCACCCACACCCTGGCCACCGTGGTCACCACCGGCGACGAGGTGGCGGTGCACGGCCTGTTCCGCGGCGTGCTGCACGACGGCGGCGAGGTCGAGCTGCGGTTCGCGGACTTCTTCCGGATGACGCCGCAGGGCCGCATCGCCGCGCGCGACACCTTCTTCCACGTGCCGGCGGTCTGAGGCACAGCCACAACCACAGCCACAGCGGCACCGGCGGCGACCGCCTACGCGGTCGCGCGTTCACCCCCGACGGGGACACTTCAGCACAGGAAAGCGGGAAGCAGTTGACCCAGACGGTCCTCACCTCCGACATCCCGGCGTTCGTCGGCAGCGGACGGCCACCGTTCGACGCCCGGGCGATCCACGAGCTGGTCGCCGAACAGGCCGTGCGGGCCCCGCACGCGCCCGCCGTCACCTGCGACGGACGGACCCTGACCTACCGGCAGCTCGACGACCGCGCCAACCGGCTCGCCGGGCGACTGCGGGCCGCCGGACTGGCGCCGGAGGGCGTCGTCGGCGTGCTGGTGCCGCGGTCGCCGGAGCTGATCGTGGCCCTGCTCGCCGTCCTCATCGCGGGCGGGGCGTACCTCGGACTCGAACCGGACGACCCGGCCGCCCGCCACGCGCTGCTGCTCGAGGACGCCGGCGCGGCCATGGTGATCACCGAGGAGGCCGCGGGGCCCGAGCTGCGGGAGCGGCTGCCCGGCACCGTCGTCACGGTGACGGAGGGCGACCCGGCGCAGGGGCCGGCCACCGCCCCGGCGGCCCTGGCCCGCCCCGGCGACCCGGACCGGCTCGCCTACGTCAGCTACACCTCCGGCTCCACCGGCGAGCCCAAGGGCGTCGGCGTGCCCCACCGGGCGGTCGACCGGCTCGTCCGGGGCGCGGACTGGGTGGACGTCCGCGCCGAGGACGTGTTCTTCCACCTCGCGCCGGTCGCGTTCGACGCCTCCACCTTCGAGATCTGGACCCCGCTCGTCAACGGCTGCCGGCTGGTCCTCTTCCCCCCGGTCGCCATCACCCTGGAGCACGTGGCGCGCGTCGTCCGCGCCGAGCGCGTGACGGTCCTGCTGCTGACCACCGGGCTCCTCCACCAGATGGTGAGCTCCCACCCGGAGGCGTTCGCCGACGTCCGGCACGTCCTCACCGGGGGCGACGTGGCCTCGCCCGGCCACGTCCAGCACCTCCTGGCCCGCTACCCGGAGCTGCTCTTCACCAACGGCTACGGGCCGACCGAGAACACCACGTACACGACCTGCTGGACCAGCAGCACCCTCCCCGAGCTGCGGAGCGTGCCGATCGGCCGCCCGATCAGCGGCACCAGGGTCGCCGTGCTCGACGAGGACCTCAGGCCGGTGCCCGTCGGCGAGTGCGGGGAGCTGTACGTCGCCGGGGCGGGCCTGGCCCGCGGCTACCTGGGCCGCCCGGCCGCGACCGCCGAACGGTTCCTGCCCGACCCGTTCGGCACCGAGCCCGGCGCCCGGATGTACCGGACCGGCGACCTCGTGCGCTGGATGCCGGACGGCACGCTGGAGTTCGTCGGACGCGCGGACGACCAGGTCAAGGTCCAGGGCTACCGCGCCGAACCGCGCGCCGTCGAGGTCGAGTTGGAGCGGCTCCCCGGGGTGCGGCACGCGGTCGTGCTGCCGCAGCCCGACCCGGCGGGCGGCACCCGGCTGCTGGCCTACGTCGTGCCCGCGGAACCCGGCCCGGAGGGCAACGCCGACCTCGGGCGGCGGCTGCGCCACGACCTGCGGGAGAGCCTGCCGGACTACCTGATCCCCTGGGCGATCCTGGTCCGTCCCGAGCTTCCGGTGAACCGCAACGGCAAGATCGACCGCCGGGCCCTGCCCACCGCCACCCGGGTCCCGCGCAACGTGCCCAACGAGTTCGTCCCGCCCGTCACCGAGGTGCAGACCCGACTGGCCGACCTGTGGGGCGACGTCCTCGGCATCGAACCGGTCGGCGTCGACGACGACTTCTTCGACCTCGGCGGACACTCCCTGCTGGCCACCGACCTCCTGGTCGCCACCCAGCGCGAGTTCGACGTGGACCTCCCCGCGCAGACCCTGTACATGTCGCCGACCGTCGCCGAGCTGGCGACGGCCCTCGGCGAGCGGCTGGGGACGGCGGGCCCGGACGGCCGGGCCGATGCGCCAGGCGGCCCGGCCGACGCGGCGGGGGAGGAGCGGCCCCGATGACGACGGTCCCCCCGACCGCGCGCTGCCCGGTCCTCGCCCCGCGGCCGGTCGACCTGATCGACCCCGACCTCTACCACGCGGGCGGGGCGCACGAGGCCTGGCGACGGCTGCGCCGGGAAGCCCCGGTGAGCTGGCAACCGGTCGGCGACATCGGCTACTGGTCGATCGTCGGCCACGCCGAGGCCAACCGGGTCCTGCGCGACCACGCCACGTTCACCTCCGAACAGGGCACCCTGCTCAACCTCCTCGGCAAGGGCGACCCCGCCGGCGGCCGCCAGATGGCCGCGACCGACCCGCCCCGGCACGCCCACCTGCGCGGCCCGCTCCAGCAGGCCCTGTCGATCAAGACGGTGGAGAACGACCGGGAGGCCATCCGCCGGGTCGTCGTCGATCTGCTCCGGCCGCTGGCCGACGGCGGCCCGTACGACTTCGCCGCCGCCATGGCCACCCTGCCGATGGCGGTCATCGGCACCATGATGGCGCTGCCGCAACAGGACTGGCCGCGGCTGGTCCGGCTCGCCCACGCCTGCATCGCCGCGGACGACCCCGAGTTCCAGCTCGCCGACGGGCCCCAGGCCACCCTGGTGACCGCCCACCGCGAACTGTTCGCCTACTTCCAGGACCTCGTCACCGAGCGCCGGCGCGCACCGGGCGACGACCTGGTCAGCGTGCTGCTCACGATGGAACTGGACGGACGCCGGCTGTCGCCGGGCGAGATCGTGTCCAACTGCTACAGCCTGCTGCTCGGTGCGACCGTCACCACCGCCCAGCCGCCGATCGCGGCGATGGCCGAACTGGCCGGCACCCCGGTCCTGGACGACTGGGCGGCCCACCCGGAGCTGCTCGGCAGCGGCGTGGAGGAGGCCCTGCGCTGGGCCTCGCCCACCCAGCACTTCATGCGCCACACCACCCGCGACGTCGAGGTCCGGGGCGTGCCGATCCCCGCGGGGGACGCGGTCGTCGTCTGGCTGGCCTCGGCCAACCGCGACGAGACCGTGTTCGCCGACCCGTACACCTTCGACATCCGACGGCGGCCCAACAAGCACATCGCCTTCGGCGTCGGCGCGCACTACTGCATCGGCCACACCGTCGCACGGGTCGCGCTGCGGATCCTGTTCGCCGAACTGCTCGGCCGGTTCACCGACTTCGAGCTCGCCGGGGCGCCGCGGCGGATGCGCTCGAACGTCATCGCGGGCTTCACCCACCTGCCGGTCACCGCGCGGACCCGGTAGGGCCCGACACTCTCACCGCAGCCGAACCCGACAAGAAACCCCACACGGAAGGTCATCAGTGGACGCTCCTCCGGCCCGTACCCGCAACAAGTGGTTCCTGCGCGAGCCGTCGCCGGTGGCGCCGGCGCGGCTGTTCTGCCTGCCCTACTCCGGCTGCGGCGCCAGCATGTACCGCCAGTGGCCGTCCTCGGTCGACGGCGTCGAGGTCTGTCCCGTGCAACTGCCCGGCCGGGAGAACCGGATGCGCGAGCCCGCCCACACCACCTACCAGGCGCTGGCCGACGACCTCTGCGAAGCGCTGCGCCCCTACCTGGACCGGCCCTACGCCCTGTTCGGCCACTGCGGCTCCGCGCTGGCGGCGTACGAGACCGCCGTACGGCTGGTCCAGCGGGGCTGCCCCGCCCCGACCCGGCTGTTCGTCTCCTCGGAGGTCGCGCCGCAGGACGGCCCCTACGGCCGCTTCCTCGGCATGAACGACGACGAGCTGGCCGACGAACTGCGCGGGCTCGTCGCGGAGTTGGGCGGCACACTGGAACCGAGCCTGCTCGCGCTCTACCTCGGCGTGCTGCGCAACGACGTCGACATGAACAAGCGCTACCGCGTGGCCGAGCCATTCCGGCTGCCATGCCCGGTCACCGCCATCGGCTGGACCGAGGACACGGGCATCGCGCCGTCCCTGATGACCGGCTGGCCGGCCTGCGGCGACACGACCTTCGAACTCCTGGAAGGAGGCCACTACCGCTTCATCGAGGCGCCGGCGGACCTGCTGGCGCTGCTGGTCGCGGACCTGGCGCCCACCCGCTCCCGCACGTCCTGACGGCGGACCCGTCCGACCTCGGAAGCGGCGCACGACGCGACGTCCGAATGCCGCCAGCACACGGACCCTTCCACGGGTGACGATCGGGACAGCCCGACCGTACGCCGGCCACGGCCCGCTTTCCGCGGGCCCGTACGCCTGCTCGTCCCCGCCCGTCGAAGGACCTCCCCGTGAACGACGCCCTCTTCGCCGTTGCCGAAGCTGCCGCCGCCGAACCTGACACCGTCGCGCCGGCGACCGCCGCACCCGCCGCCGCGGCACCCGCGCCGGGCCCGGCCTCCCCGGGCCCGGCCGCCCTGCCCGCGCTCGCCCCGGTCGACTGGCAGGACGTGCGGGAGCAGCTGGACCGGGACGGGGTGGCGCTCACCGGGCCCCTGCTGTCGCCCGCCCGGTGCCGGGAGCTCGCCGACACCTTCGACGACGACGGCCTGTTCCGCTCCACCGTGGTGATGCAGCGCTACGGCTTCGGCCGCGGCACCTACCGGTACTACGCCGACCCGGCCGCCGTCCCGGTGCTGGACGCGCTGCGGGAGCGGCTGTACCCGCCGCTGGCGCGGATCGCCAACCAGTGGGCGGCGCGGCTGGGGGAGCGGACCTTCCCCCTCACCCTCGCCGAGCTGCACGCCGAGTGCGCCGCCGCGGGCCAGCACCGTCCCACCCCGCTGGTCCTGCGCTACGGTCCGGGCGACCACGCCTGCCTGCACCAGGACGTCTACGGCGACCTCGTCTTCCCGCTGCAGGCCACGATCATGCTGGAACGGCCCGGCGAGGACTTCACCGGCGGCGAGAACGTCTTCGTCGAACAGCGGCCCCGCTCGCAGTCCCGCGCGATCGTGGTGCGGCCGCGGCTCGGCCAGGCCCTGGTCTTCCCCGTCCAGCACCGCCCCGTCCAGGGCAGCCGCGGCTACCGGCGCCACCCGATGCGCCACGGCACCAACGCCGTCGAGTCCGGGCGCCGCACCACGCTCGGCGTGATCTTCCACAACGCCCGCTGACCGCGCGCCCGCCCGCTCACCACCAGGACACCCCGTGAACACCCTCGCCCCCGAGACCGTCCCCGACACCGCCGCCGGCAGCGTCCAGGCCGCCGTCCGCGCCCTCGACACCGCCGACTGGACCGCCCTGACCGCCGAACTCGACACCCACGGCTGCGCCCCGACGCCCCGCCTGCTCGACCCCGCCCAGTGCCGGGAGCTCGCCGCGCTCTACGACCGGCCCGAACTGTTCCGCACCACCGTCGACATGGCCCGCCACCGCTTCGGCTCCGGCCAGTACCGCTACTTCACCCACGACCTGCCCGAACCCGTCGCCGTCCTGCGCGAGGCCCTCTACCCCCACCTGCTCACCGTCGCCCGCACCTGGGCAGACAAGCTCCGCCGCCCCGCCCCCTGGCCCGACACCCTCGCCGAGTGGACCGCCATGTGCCACGCCGCCGGCCAGGACAAGAGCTCCCAGATCCTGCTGCGCTACGGCCCCGGCGACTGGAACGCCCTGCACCGCGACGTCTTCGGCGACCTCGTCTTCCCCCTCCAGGTGGTCATCGGCCTCGACGCCCACGGCACCGACTACACCGGCGGCGAGTTCCTCCTCGTCGAACAGCGCCCCCGCGCCCAGTCCCGCGGTACCGCCACCGTCGTCCCCCAGGGCCACGGCCTGGTCTTCACCACCCGCGACCGCCCCGTCCCCTCGGCCCGCGGCCACCGCGCCGGCCCCGTCCGCCACGGCGTCAGCACCGTGCGCAGCGGCCGCCGCCACACCCTCGGCCTCGTCTTCCACGACGCCTGAGGCCCCGCCGCCATGGCCGCCACCGGCACACCCGGGCCCGCCGCCGACACCGCCGACACCGCTGTGCCCGCCGTCGGTACCGCCCCAGTCCCGTCCCGCCGCTACACCCTGACCGGACCCGACAACCGCCCGTACTCCAGCACCACGCCCGGCACCCTCGGCGGCCACCGCCGGGGCCGCCTCTACGGCCGCCTCGACTGCCCCTCCGCCCTGCGCACCATCGCCGCCGGCGGCTACGTGCGCCACCGCGTCTTCTTCGCCGACGAGGCCACCGCGATCGCCGCCGCCTACCGGCCCTGCTCGGTGTGCCTGCCCGAGAGGTACCGGCAGTGGAAGACCCGCCGGAAGGACCGCACCCCGTGAACACCCGCCCCGCACCCGACCGCTCCCCGCTCCTCCCCGCACCCGACCGCTCCCCGCTCCTCCCCGAACCCGACCGCTCCCCGCTCCTCCCCGCACCCGACCGCTCCCCGCTCCTCCCCGAACCCGGGCCGACCGCCTACGGCGACCTCCCCGCACCCGCCCCCCACACCGCCCCCGAACTCGCGGCCCTGCTGCGCCTGCTCGCCGACCACCGCCGCCCGCCCCTGCACGGCGTCGCGATCGGCCACAGCCGCGACGACGCCTCCCGCGCGGCGGCCGCCGCCTTCGGCGACGCCTGGCAGGCCGCCGGCCATGCCGTCCTGGCCGTCGTCGACTGGCCCGAACAGGCCGCCTCCTGGCTGCGGCCCGCCCACCGCCTCACCGCCCCCGAGCCCGACGCCCTCGTCATCGCCGCCGCCCCGCTCGGCTGGGCCCAACTCGCCCGACGCCTGCGCCACAGCACCCCCTGGCGCCCGGACCGCACCTTCGGCTTCGCGTCCCTCGCCGAGCCGGTCGCCGCCGCGCTCGCCGGGCCCGGCGTCCTGGACGGCGTACGCGGCGCGGGCGCGGACGGCGGCACCTGGCGCATCGCCTCCGGCTGGACCGACTCCTTCCCGCCTGCCACCCCGGGCGCCGCCGCGTGACGACCACCCCCGCCCTGTTCGGCCCGCCGCCCGCCGGCTACGAGCGCCGCGAGATCGCGCCGGGCGCCGTCCACCTGCCCGGCTGGCTCACCCCCGACCGGCAGCGCGACCTCGTCGCCGCCTGCCGCGCCTGGGCCACCGGGCCCGTCCCGATCCGGCACACCCGGCTGCCGCGCGGCGGCGTCATGTCCGTACAGACCGTGTGCCTGGGCTGGCACTGGCAGCCGTACGCCTACACCCGCACCGCCGACGACGTGAACGGCCGCCGCGTCGCCCGCCTCCCCGACTGGCTCGCCGACCTCGGCCGCCGGGCGGTGGCCGACGCCTACCAGGACCCCGGCCAGGGCGCCGGCTACGAACCCGACGCCGCGCTGGTCAACTTCTACGACGCCGACGCCCGGCTCGGCATGCACCAGGACAAGGACGAGCGCTCCCTCGCCCCGGTGGTCTCCCTCAGCATCGGCGACACCTGCCTCTTCCGCTTCGGCAACACCCGTACCCGCAACCGGCCCTGGACCGACCTGACCCTCGCCTCCGGCGACCTGCTCGTCTTCGGCGGCCCCTCCCGCCTCGCGTACCACGCCGTGCCGAAGATCCTCCCCGGTACCGGCGACCCCGCCGTCGGCCCCGCCCGGGGCCGCCTCAACATCACCCTGCGCGTCACCGGACTCACCGACCCCGCCCCCGAGGCGACCGGAGCGGCCCCGGCCGGGGCCGCCCCCGTCGCCTCGCCGGAGTCGGGAACGCGCTACTGACGGGCCCCCACCGCCGCCCCGAGCCCGAGCAGCGCCACCCCGGCCACCCCCGACAGTCCCCGTTGCACCTTGCGCCGCAGCAGGACGCGCTGGATCGCGCCCAGGACCGCGACCACCACGACGTACCAGGCCAGGGCCAGCAGCCAGAACAGCCCGGCCAGGAGCACGTGCTGGGAGAGCTCGGACATGCCGGGCAGCTGGAACTGCGGGAAGAGGGAGAGGTAGAAGGCGGCGACCTTCGGGTTGAGCAGATTGCTCAGCAGGCCCTGGCGGAAGTCCGCCCCGCTGTCCGGCGCCCCGCCACCGCCGCCACGGCCGTGGCCGGCGGGCTGTGCGGCCGTCGCGTCGTCAGCTCCGTCCTCGCGTCGGCCGAGGCGGATGAAGTCGATCAGGGACCGGATGCCCAGGTAGGCGAGGTACAGGGCGCCGGCGATCCGCACGGCGGTGTAGAGCACTTCGGAGCCCGTGAGCAGCGCGGTCAGGCCCGCGACGGCCGCGCCGGCGAGGACCGCGTTGCCGAGCATGATGCCCATCGCGGTCGCGGCCGCGCCCCGGCGGCCGCCCCGTGCCGCGTTCCGCAGCAGGAGCACCAGGTCGGGGCCCGGAACAACGATGATCAGAAGAGAAGCGAGTACGAACGTCAGTAGCTGCGCAGTCATACACCAATCATGGCGCGGTTGAGAAGGGTTTTGGGCAAGTTGGTGAGAACGGCCGGTTCCTCCGTGTCCCGAAGCGTGGCGGTCGTCTGCATTCAGGGGACTTGTCCGTTCGACTGCCGCCGCCGTTCTCATATTCCGTCAGAATCCCTCTCAGCATGTGAGACCGGCGAAATCGGACCATGCGGTCCCTGGTCGATTCGCAGACTTACCGATGTGAATGCCACGAGGCCTTCCGCGCTTGTTAGAGTCGAATCACCCGAAGCAACCCGGGTCTCCGGAGTTCGGTATCCGGAGTCGCACGACTTCTTCGACCCGCACGCGACCGTGATGGAGTGAGATCGCATGAAGTCCCGACTCGACCGCTACGAGGAATTCATCGAGAAGGAGTACCGGGCCGGCCTGACGAAGCCCGACGAGTACTCGCTCGACGACGTCACCCCGGACCTTCGACAGCGTCTCTCCGAAGGGAGGTTCAAGCGCATCGTCTTCACCGGAATGGGCTGCTCGGCCATCGTCTCGGATATCGTCCGCGGCTACTTCACGGAGATCGGCCTGCCCCTCGAAGTGCACGTCGTGAACGACTACGACTTCCGCTTCCTGGCCGCTCCCTCGGTCCTCGAGGACGAGGCGACCCTGTACATCATCAGCTCCTACAGCGGGCACTCGCAGGAGCCGGTCCTCGCCTACCAGCGGCTTCGCGCCGTCCGGGACCAGGTGCTCCTGCTCACCTCCGGCGGCAAACTGGCCGAGCTCGGGCGGGCGGACGGCGCCTCCATCGCCTACTGGCGGCTGCGCGAACCGGACCGCGAGTACCCGCTCTTCCACGTCTCGCAGTACTTCGCCATCCTGATGGACATGTTCCACGAATTCGGGGTGCTGAGCGACGACCACCACGCCCGGCTGGGCGAATTGGCGGGCCTGCTCGAGGCGGATTTCGAGGAGAACGGCCGCGAGGCCGCCCGTCGGATCGCCGACGCGAGCGAGGACGCGAACATCATCATGATCGCGTCCCCGAAATGGCACGAGAGCCTGCTCAAGCTGGCCAAGATGCACTTCAACGAGATGGCCATGGTTCCGACCGCCCGGAACTACTTCCACGAATTCTGCCACAGCGAGGTGGCCACGCTTTCCGACCCGGTGCGGAAGCACAGCACGGTCTGGTTCTCCGACGCGGACGACGACGAGTACACCCTCGCCAAGGGTGAGAACCTGCAGCGTCTGCTGACCGACGACCGACCGGAGAACCGGAACATCCGGTTCTCCCGGGTGCACCTTTCGGAGGGGGACTTCCTCCGGAAGTACTTCACCGCCCTCAACGTGGTGCAGCACGCGGCACTCCGCCTCGGCCAGCACCACGAGACGCGGTCGCGCGACCTCATCTCCGAATCCGCCGGAAACCCCTGGTACCACAGCACCACCATCGAGTCCGAGCTGACGGCGTAACACCCGGACGGAGAGAACGGAGAGGACTGTGGTGGCGGACATGGATGACACCAGTCCGCTGCACCTGTTCGACGTCACAGGCAAGGTGGCCCTGATCACTGGGGCCACCCGCGGGCTGGGCCAGGCCATCGCGGCCGGCCTGGCCCGCGCCGGTGCCAGAGTGATCGTCGCCGGGCGCAGCAGCGAAGCAGCAGACGCGGTCGCCGGCAAACTGGCCGTCGACGGAGGATCCGCCGTCGGTGTCGGGCTGGACGTGACGCGGGAGGCAGAGGTCGAGGACGTCCTCTCCCGTGCGGTGCGCGAGCACGGCGGACTCGACATCGTCGTCAACAACGCCGGCATCATCGACAGGTTCCCGGCCGAGGACTACCCGGCCGAGACCTGGCAGCGCGTCATCGACACCAACCTGACCGGCGCGTTCCTCGTGTCACGCGCCGCCGGGAGGGCCATGCTCCGGCAGGGCAGCGGAAAGATCGTCAACATCGCATCGGTCCTGGCCCACAGCGGTGGCCGCAACGTCGTCGCCTACGCGGCGAGCAAGGGCGCGCTGGTACAGCTCACCCGCTCCTGTGCGGCGGAGTGGGCCGGGCGGGGCGTCCACGTGAACGCGATCGCCGCCGGCTACTTCGAGACGGACCTGACCGCCGGTCTGCGCACGGACGCGCAGCGCAGTGCGGGCCTGCTCACCCGGGTACCCGCCGGCCGTTGGGGCAGGCCCGAGGAGCTCGTCGGGACCGTGCTCTACCTGGCCTCGGAGGCGTCCAGCTACGTCCACGGAGCCGTCATCGAGGCGGACGGTGGATGGACCGCCGCATGAACAGTCACCGCATGAACACCCACCGCATGAACAGTCAGCGCATGAACACCCACCGATCCCACGACCGGCCCGAACACGGGAGGAGGCACCGATGAAGCCGCACGCGCGGAGGCTCGACGGGTTCCGGCAGTCGACCATCAGGGCCATGACCGAGCGGTGCGTCGCCGTCGGCGGCATCAACCTCGGCCAGGGCCTGTCCCGCACGCCGCCCCCGGACGACCTGCTCGACCACGCGACCGCACACTTCGCGTCCGCCGACCACTCCTACAGCCCCGCCCACGGAGACGCCGTCCTCCGGCAGGCCGTCGCGCGGAAGCTGGCGGAGTACAACGGAGTCCACGTCGACCCGGAGCACGGGGTGGTGGCCACCATCGGCGCCACCGGCGCGTACAACGCGGCGGTACTGGCCCACCTCGACCCGGGAGACGGCCTGCTCCTGCCCGAACCCTTCTACGGCTACCACCGCACCGTGGCGGAGATCCACGGGGTCGTTCCCCAGCCGGTCAGGACGGACGCCCCCGGGTTCCGGATCGACAGGGCGGCCCTGGAGGCGGCCACGACGGACCGCACCAGGGCGATCGTGCTGTGCACACCCGGCAATCCGTCGGGCCACCGGATGCCACCGGACGAGATCGAGGAGGTGGCGCGCTTCGCAGCGGACCGGGACCTGCTGGTGATCACCGACGAGATCTACGAGCACCTCTACTACGGGGACGAACCGCACCGCTCGCCGGCGTCGTTCGACCTGCTGCGCGACCGCACGATCACGGTCTCCGGTCTTTCCAAGACCTACAGCATCCCCGGATGGCGGCTCGGCTACGCCGCCGGACCCCCGGAGCTGATCGCGCCGTTGCGCATCGCCGCCGACGCGCTCTCGGTGTGCGCCCCCACCCCGCTGCAGCAGATCGCCGCACGGGCGTTCACCCTGCCGGACTCCTTCTACGCGCGGACGCGCCAGGACTACCGCCGCAAGCGTGACCGGATCGCCGCGGCGTTCCGTGACGCGGGCCTCGCGACCAACGACCCGGAAGGCGCCTACTACCTCCTGGTGGACGGGACTCCGCTGGGCGGCGACAGCGGCGAGGTCGCGGAGACGATCCTGAGTGCCGCCGGCATCGCCACCATCCCGGCCGACGCGTTCCATCTCGGGCCGGCCCCTTTTCCCTACGTCCGCGCGTGCTTCGCCCTGACCGACGCCGACATCCTCCGCGTGGAGGAGCACCTCTCCGAGGTGAAGTGGCCCTGACCGCCGCGGTCATGCCGGCCGGCCGCGGTGAGGCACCGGCGCCCGCCTGCCTCGCCGGCGGCCGGCCGACAGCCGCGAGCAGCACGGCCCAACCGGCCCGCCCACGGCCGGGATTGGAGTACCTCTCCGCCCGCAGTACCGCGGACCCCGGCGTCCGGGCGGTACGCGACCGCCATCCGGTGACCCCCTCCCTGTGGGCGGCCTGCCTCCACGCCGGCGCATGGCGTGCGCCCGTCGCGCCACGGCATCCGGGCCAGCCCGCGACACCCTGCTCGTGCCGGGAAGTCCCCGTTCCCGGCCTCTGGAACGAGCTTCAGCGGCGTGAGCCGTAGCCCCAGTGGTGGTCCGGGTAGTCGCCGCACGGGTACTGCATCAGCGGGGCCTGCGGGGCGTTGCTGCCGTGGGAGACGGCGAGGCACTGGCGGCTGTTGCCGTTGACGAAGCGGATGCCGTGCGGCCACTTCTCGATCTTCCAGGCCTGCCCGGGGTTGTTCCGGCACGCCGACTGGACGACCTGGGCGGTGGCCTCGGTGCTGGAGTCCTGGACGGAGAGACAGAGGGCGCTGTTGTAGCTGACGATCCGGTAGTAGGTGTCGCCGTCGGCGTCCGTGTAGGCCTGCTGGGTCTGCCAGAAGTGGTCGGGGAAGTCCCCGCAGGGATACTGCTGGACCTGCGCGCCCTCCTCCCGGCTCCCGCCGGGCGTGGCGATGCACTGCAGGCTGTTGTTGTTCCTGATCGCCACCGATCCCGTCGGCGGGACGAGCGGGGTGCCGCCGAGGCGCCCCGGTGCCGGGAACGCGGACGCGGCGGCGGACGCGGCGGCGGTGGGCACCGGGGGCGGCGCGGGTCGGTCGCCCCCGGTCGAGGCCGGAGGGCCGGTGGCTTCCGGCAGCGCACGGGGCGGCTCGCCGGGAAGCGTCGGACCGGGCTGTGCCACTGCGCTCCGAACCCCCGCCGCCGGAGCCGGCCCGCCGTCCGGTGGGGGTGCGGTCGACGCCGTGGCCGGACCGTCGCCGGGGGGCCGCGCCGACGGGCTGCCCGCCGGTGGCGCGGACGGTTCGGCGCTCGTACCGGGCGTCGGTGAGGCGTCGGTACCGACCGCCAGGGGGAGCGCGCCGGAGGAGGCGGGCACCGGGCGCAGCTGTACGCCCACCAGCACGCCCGCCAGGACCAGGGCCCCGGCCAGGACCGCCGCCGCGCCGAAGGCCGCGCCCGTCCTGACGGCCCGACGCCCTGGTGCCCCGGTGGGCTCGGCGGGGTAGAGCGGGTCGACGGGCGGCGGGTCGTCGAACGCCGGGCCCGGTGTGAAGGAGCCGGTCGGGCGATTGTCCGTGACCGGGACCAGCTCACCGCGGACAACCGCGGGGCCGGTCGTGGCCGGGGCCATCCGGGCCACCTCCAGGTACCGGCCGGCCAGGGCCGTGCGTACCGCGAAGAGGTCCGTGTGCAGGCGCCGGAGCACGGGCAGGTGCGCCGGCACCCCGTCGGCCACCGCGGGCTCCGTACCCGGCTGTCGGCCACCGTCGGCCCCGGCCGACGACTGCTCCTGGTCGACCAGGAGCCCCATGGCGCGTTGCTCCTGCTCCGCGGTCCGCCGAGCGTCGTACGCGCTCTCCCGGATGCGGCGCACCTCGTCCAGGCAGCGCGTCGCCTCCAGCAACCGGGCCCGCCGCTGCCCCGCCGCGCCCCCGCCGGGCGGCAGCGGCGCGACGGGGGCCGGCCCGTCCGCTCCGGCGGAGCCCAGTTCACCCCGTAGCTCGGCCACGATGGCGATCAGCACGCGGATCAGTTCCTCCGCCTCCGCCACGCCGGCCTCGGCCTGCCGTTGCGCCTGCCTGGCCAGATCCAGTGCCTGCCGCGCGTCCGACCGCCCCGCCGCGGGCGACGGGAGTCCCCTGGCCGCCAGGCCGGCCCGTTCGTGCAGCTGACCGGCCCGGGCCAGGAGCACCGCCTGGGCCCGGGGGTCCGTCACGCGGTCGTGGATCAGCTGCCGGAGCAGGTGCCACGGGATGTCCTTCTCCGCGGAGCGGTACTCGCTCCAGCTGGTCCTGCCGGCCGGGTACCGGCGCGCGAGTTCGCGGACGGTGAGCCCGGAGGTCACCTCCCGCACCAGCCCGGCCAGGTCGTTCGCCTGCTCGGTCTCGCCCTTGAACCGCCCCTGTGGGCGTCCGGCGCTCCCCATTCCCTGCCCCCTGCCGTGTCCGTGGTCAATCCGGGTTGTCCGCTGTTCACCTGGGCCGCGGCCGAGTCTTGTAGATGGACAATCAAATACGCCCGCACTGTGGGAACTCCACCGGGTCTTCGGACAACTTGTCGGAGCCCGCCTGCGACGGGACACGCAGGCCGGGACCTCCGGTGCCGGAGCCGGGGCTGCGCCGTCCCGCGCCGGCGGTCACCCGACGGCCCCGGACCTTGGCAACCACCGCACTCGAAGGAGTTCTCGATGATCAGGAAGCACCTCGCGACGGTCCTCGCGGCCACGGTCCTCGCCGGAGGTTTCGTCGGCCTCTCCGCCGGCGCGGCCCACGCCTCCGCCCGGGTCAACAAGTGCGGGAGCGCGTACGACTTCAAGTGGAGCTGGGACATCACCGACAACTCCAGCGCGGCTCCGGTGGTCGGCTTCATCGACATCTACTACAACAGCGGGAACGGGTACAACTGTGCGATCGCCCGCGGGCGCGACGCGGCGGTCACCGGCCAGCACGAGATCTACGTCGCGATACGGCGCTCCGGAACGGACGGCTGGATCGACGACGGCGCCGGCAGCAACTACACCCAGTACGCGGGCCCGGTCTACGTGTACGCCAAGGGGTCCTGCATCGACTTCGTCGGTGGGCTGAAGTACAACGAGTTCACGGGGCAAGGGGCCTCCAGCTACAAAGCCCAGCACTGCGGCTGAACCCCTCCGGGCGGCAGGGTCCGTTCGACGGGCCGGCCGCCGCCCCCTGACGGGGCGCCGGGGAGTCGGTACCACGGACCCCGAGCGCCGCGACCGGGCGGCCGACCGACGACAACGGGGGC
>NZ_JBSFJC010000082.1:0-40192 GCF_053597855.1 Kitasatospora sp. NPDC001225 | reverse complement strand
CGAAGTCGCCCTGCGGCAGCAGCACCACCTGGCAGAACTGCTCCCGGTTCATGCCGACCAGCCGGTGGATCTCCTCCCCGGCCTCCTGATGCGACCCCCGAACGGCCGGCCGCCCGCGCCACCCGACGCACGACGACCGCTCGACCCGCGGCGCTCAGGCCGCCGGGTTCAGAGCGCGGACAGCCGGTTGAGCTCCGGGTAGCCCAGCCCCTCCGAGAGCGCGGTGAACGTGCCGCTCCCGTACACCTCCTCGGCGGCCCGGCGGACCGCCGCGTACGCCACCTCGGCCAGGCCCGGGCCCAGGCTGATCCGGGCCACGCCGAGCTTCGCCAGCTCGGCGACCGCCGGGGAGCCGGGGCCGGCCAGCACGTTCAGCGGCGCCGGGACGGCCCCGACCAGGGCGGCGATGGTCTCCGGGTCGGACACCCCGGGGACGAACACCCCGTCCGCGCCCGCCTCGACGTACGCCCGCAGCCGGTGCACCGCGTCGTCCAGCCGGCCCTCCGGGGCGCCGATCCCGCGCAGGAACACGTCGGTCCGGGCGTTGACGAAGAGCGGCACGCCGGCCGCGTCCGCCGCGGCCCGGGCGGCCGCGATCCGCTCGGCGGCCTCCGCCGGGGGGCGCCCCTCGTCCTCCAGGTTCACCCCGACGGCGCCGGTGGCGAGCAGCGCGGCGACCGTCTCCCCGACCCCCGCGGCGGTGTCCGCGTAGCCGCCCTCCAGGTCCGCGGTGACCGGCAGGTCGACCGCGCGGACCACCTGGGCGGTCCGGGCCAGCACCTGCCCGGGGTCGGCGCCGCCGCCGTCCGCGCTGCCGAGCGACCAGGACACGCTCGCGCTGGCCGTCGCCACCGCCCGCGCCCCGGCGGCGGCCACCAGCCGGGCGCTCGGCACGTCCCAGGCGTTCGCCAGCACCAGCGGCTCGCCCGGGCGGTGCAGCTCCCGCAGCAGCCGGGCCCGCTCCCGCCGGACGGCGGGGTCTGCGGCGCTCACCTGGCGGCCGGGCTCATGCGGGTGGACACGCCGATCCGGTTCCAGGCGTTGATGGTGGCGATCAGCGCGATCAGCTGGGCCAGCTCGGTCTCGTCGAACCGCGCGGCGGCCTCCGCGTACACGGCGTCCGGCACGTGCCCCTGGGTCAGCAGGGTGACGGACTCGGTGAGGGCCAGGGCGGCGCGCTCGCGGGCGGTGAACCACGGGGTCTCGCGCCAGGCCGGGAGGGAGACCAGGCGGTGGTCCTGCTCGCCGTGCTTGCGGGCGTCGGTGGCGTGCATGTCGATGCAGAAGGCGCAGCCGTTGAGCATCGAGGCGTGCACCTTGACCAGCTCGGCGATGACCGGGTCGACGCCCTCCCGGGAGGCCCGGTCCACGGCGACCATCGCCTGGTAGTAGGCGGGGGCGAGCTTGTGCATCAGCAGGCGCTGCTCGGGGGCGGGCACCGGGGCGCCGTCCGTACCGGCCGTCCCGTCCGCGGTCGCGCGCGTGGTCTCGTTCGTCGTCATGGTCGCCAGCCTAGGAGCGGGGTGGCCTGCCGTCCTGGTGCGTTCGGCCACGCGTTCCTTGGGCCACTTCCGGCGTGCGAACGACCGTGCGAGGATCGCCGGCAGGAGATCACCGCCAGGAGGTCTCCGACAGGACGAGGTCAGGGGGCCCGGTCGTGTGCACGGCGTTCGTCAGCATCGAGCCGGAAGCGGCCGTGCCGGTGCTGCTGCTGTCCGTCCGGGACGAGTACCTGGGCCGCGCCTGGCTGCCGCCGGACCACCACTGGCCGGACCGGCCCGACCTGCTCGGCGGACTGGACCTCGCGGCCGGCGGCACCTGGCTGGCCGTCGACCCGGCCCGGCACACCGCCGCCTGCCTGCTGAACGGCTTCGGCCCGCTCGCCCCCGCCGAGGCCCGGCGCACCCGCGGCCGGCTGCCGCTCACCGCCGTCCGGGAGGGCGGCATCGGCCACCTCGACCTCACCCCGTACGACCCGTTCCACCTCGTCCTGGTCCGGGCCGACGGGGCCCGGGTGTCCAGCTGGAGCGGCGGACGGCTGGAGGAGCGCGAACTGCCGTCCGGCCTGAGCGTGGCGCTCAACGACGGGCTGGAGGGCCGAGCGGCCGACCGGACCACCTCCGAGCGGATCCGCGACCTGATGGCCGCGCGGGCCGCCCACTTCCGGTCCCGCCTCACCGCCGAACCCCGGCCCGAACCGACCACCGACGGGCCGACCGCCGCGGCCTGGGGCGGATGGCTGCCGATCGTCGCCGGGGACGGGCTGGCGCCGGACGCGGACGCCGCGCTGATCCAGCGGCGCGACTTCGGCGACGGGCGGATCTGGGGGTCCTCGTCGATCTCGCTGCTCGCGCTCGGGCCGGACCTGCTGCGCTACGACTTCGCGGCCGCGCCGGTGGCCGCGGACGGGCCGGGGTGGCGGCGGGTGGCGACGGGCTGACCCGCGGCTCGCGGCGGGCGGCGGCGGGCGGCGCCGGGAAAAGGGCTTGCACCTGACGCTGCGGGAGGCGGCATCGTGGCCCGGGTCGAGCCCGAAGGAGACCGCCGTGACCCGCCCGGACCCCCCGCGCCGCCCCCGCCGCCTGCTCGCCGTCCTGACCGTCGCCCTGCCGCTGGCGGGCATGCCGGCCGCGGTGACCGCCGTCGTCCTGCTCGGCGACGCGGCGCACCGGGCCGTCCCGTCCGCCACCGTCCTGGCCTCCGTGGCGGCGGCGCTGATCGGGCACCTCGCCCCCGGTGTCCCGCAGCCGTACGGTCGGTGAACTTCCGACGGCGGGGCTGCCGAACGTCTACATGCGCGTAGTAGCTTCGCGAGGGCCCCCGACCCGGCCGGCCACCGACCCCCGAGCGAAGGTGCGCGATGTCGACCCTGACCTACCCGGAAGCGATAGGCGTCGGCCTGCTCCAGGGCGTGACGGAACTCTTCCCGGTCTCCAGCCTCGGCCACAGCATCCTGCTGCCCGCCCTGGTCGGCGGGCGGATCCAGCACGACCTCGACATGACCGCCGAGGGCTCCTCGTACCTCGCCGCCCTGGTCGCCCTGCACCTGGCCACCGCGCTCGCCCTGGTGGTCTACTTCCGCAAGGACTGGGTCCGGGTGGTCGAGGGGCTGTTCGGCTCGATCCGGCACCGCCGGGTGGAGACCCGCAACGAGAGGCTCGCCTGGCTGCTCGTCCTGTCCACCATCCCGGTCGGCGTGGCCGGCCTCGCGCTGGAGAAGGCCCTGCGCAACGCGCTCGGCAAGCCCGTCCCGGCCGCGGTCTTCCTCGCCCTCAACGGGCTCGTGCTGCTCGGCGCCGAGCGGCTCAAGCGCGGCGGCACCGGCCGCCGCCGGGCCGGACACGCCGCCGGACACGCCGCCGACGAGCCGGGCCTGGACCCGGCGATCGCCTCCGACCACCGGCTGACCAGGCTCGGCTACGGGCAGGGCGCCTGGATCGGCGCCGCGCAGATCCTCGCGCTGTTCCCGGGCATCAGCCGCTCCGGCGTCACCATGAGCGCCGGCATCCTGCGCGGACTGCATCACGAGGACGCCGCCCGGTTCTCCTTCCTGCTCGCCACCCCGGTCATCCTGGCCGCCTCGGTGCTCAAGGTGCCCGAGCTGTTCAGGCCGGAGAACTCCGGCGTGCTCGGCCCCGTCCTCGCGGGCAGCGTCGCCGCCTTCGTGGCCGGCTACGTCTCGGTGCGGTTCCTCACCCGGTACTTCGAGACCCGCAGCCTGACGCCGTTCGCGCTGTACTGCTTCCTGGCCGGCGTCGGCAGCGCGGTCTACCTGTCGCTCTGAGCCGTCCGGCCGCCGCTCCGGGCCGTCCGGCCACCGCTCTTCGCCGTACGGGCCGCCTCGCCCAGGATCCCGGCGAGGTCGGCCGGCCGGGAGAACATCGGCCAGTGCCCGGTGTCCAGCTCCACCAGCCGCCAGTGGCCGTCCGCGACCAGCCCGGCGACCACCGGCGGCGGCTCCGGCCAGTCCATCAGGCACTTCACGTACACCGCCGGGAGCCAGCTCAACGGGCCCTCCAGGAAGGCCGGTTCGGTCAGCGAGGGGCCCGGGTGCGGGGTCGCCCCCGCGGCGATCCGGGCGATCTGCCCGACCGTCAGCCCCTGCTCGGCGAACTCGGCCGGCGGCAGCGGCGGCCACCAGCCCCCGTGCGCGGCCAGGTCGGCCCGCAGCGCGGCCGGCTCCGGCAGCTGGTCGGCGAAGGACTCCCCCGCCACCGGCACGTTGGCGTCCACCAGGACCAGCCCGGCCAGCCGCCCGCCGATCCGCTCGGCGGCCTGGCCCACCGGGATGCCCGAGTAGCTGTGCCCGACCAGCACCACCTCGCGCAGGTCCAGCCGCTCCACCTCCGCGACGACGTCCGCCACGTGCGCCTGCTGCCCGGCGGGCGCGCCGCGCTTCTCCGCGAGCCCGGAGAGCGTCAGCGGGTACGCCCCGTGCCCGGCCGCGCGCAGCTCCGCCACGACCTCGTCCCACGCCCAGGCGCCGAGCCAGGCGCCCGCCACCAGCACAAAGTTCGCCATGGGCGGCACCGTAGCGCGCGAGTGTGACGGCGGCCCGGAAAGCGACGGGAAACACCACGTGGAGGAACGGTGGGGGCGCCCCGCCCGCGCCCGGGCGCCCCCGGCGGTTCCCGGTCAGCCGGTGGTGAGGCCCAGGGCGGCCAGCCGGGTCGGGTCGGTGAGGATGTCCAGCCCGGTGATCCGGCCCCCGTGCACGGTGAACGACATGACCGACAGCGGACGGCCCCCGGCGAAGGACACCACCCCGGGCGAGCCGTTGACCGGCACCAGCCGCCCGTCGGCGGCGAAGCGGGCGAAGGCGATCGCCTGCGAGGCGACGTCCGCCGCACCGCGGCGCAGCACGCTCGGCACCAGCGTGCCGCCGTCCGACCGGGCCACCACGTCCGGGTCGAGCACCGTCAGCAGAGCGTCGAAGTCCCCGCCCCGGGCGGCCCGCAGGAAGGCCTCCACCACCTCGCGCTTGCGGGCGTCGTCGGAGTCCGCGGCCGGGGTCGCGCCCTGGACCCGGCGGCGGGCGCGGCTGGCCAACTGCCGGGTGGAGGCGGAGGTCCGGCCGAGCACCTCGGCGATCCCGTCGAAGGGCACCTCGAACATGTCGTGCAGCACGAAGGCCACCCGCTCCGCCGGGGAGAGCGTCTCCAGGACCACCATCAGCGCGATCCCGACCGAGTCCGCGACCAGCACCTCGTGCACCGGGTCCAGCGCCGACAGCCCGCCGACCACCGGGTCCGGCAGCCGCACCCGGCCCTCCTGCTCGGGCAGCGGGTCCTCCCGGCGGGAGGCACGGGAACGCAACTGGTCCAGGCAGACCCGGCCGACCACGGTGGTGAGCCACGCCCCGAGGTTGCGCACCCCGCCCACATCGCTGCGGCCCAGCTTCAGCCAGGCCTCCTGCACGGCGTCCTCGGCCTCGGCGAGCGACCCGAGCATCCGGTAGGCCACCGCCCGCAGCTGGGGTCGCTCCGCCTCGAAACGCCGGGCCAGTTCGGCCGGTTCGGTCGGTTCGGCCGGTTCGACTGCTTCAGCCGGCTCGGCCGGGAGGTTCTCCTCGCTCACCCTGTCACATCCTCGGGTCGGGATCCGTCGGTCCAGTGACGGACGCTAACCGACCGGGAGGACACGATGGGGAGGAGCCCGCCGGCGCCACCCGGCGACCCCGCCCGCGCCCCCTGGCGACAGGCGAGAATGGAGGCCGTGAGCACCTCCCGGACCACCTCCTGGACCACCTTCGGCGGCGACCTGCACCTGGACCTCACCGAGCGCCGGGCCGCCGGCGCCGGACTGCGGGCCGCCCTGGAGGACGCGCTGCGCGAGGCCGTCCAGGACGGGCGGCTCACCCCCGGCACCCGGCTGCCGTCCTCCCGGGCCCTCGGCGAGGACCTCGGGATCGCCCGCAACACCGTGGTCGAGGCGTACGGCCAGCTCACCGCCGAGGGCTGGCTCAGCTCCCGGCAGGGCTCCGGCACCACCGTCGCCCGGCGGACGGTCCCGGAACCGGTCCAGGGCCGGCGGCCGGCCCCCCGGGCGGTACGGGCGCGGCAGACCGCCCGGTACGACCTGATGTCCGGACGGCCCGACCTCTCGCTCTTCCCCCGCACCGCCTGGCTGGCCGCCGCCCGCCGCGCCCTCGCCACCGCGCCGCACGAGGCCCTCGACTACGGCAGCCCGCTCGGCCGGATCGAACTGCGGCAGGCGCTCACCCACTACCTGGCCCGGGTCCGCGGGGTGCGCACCGACCCCGACCACCTGCTCGTCTGCACCGGCGTCACCCAGGGCCTCGGCCTGCTCTGCGCCGCCCTGCGGGAACGCGGCGCCCGCACGCTCGCCGTCGAGGAGTACGGGCTGCCGCCGCAGCACGCGGTCGCCCGGGCCGCCGGACTCGCCACCGCCCCGGTGCCGCTGGACGCGGACGGCGCCCTGGTCGACCGGCTCGACCCCCGGGCCGGCGCCGTCCTCCTCACCCCCGCCCACCAGTTCCCCACCGGCGCGGCACTCTCCGCCGACCGGCGGGCCGAGGCGGTGCGGTGGGCGCGGGAGCAGGACCGGTACGTCATCGAGGACGACTACGACGGCGAGTTCCGCTACGACCGGCAGCCGCTCGGCGCGATGCAGGCACTGGACCCGGAACGGGTGGTGTACGCCGGGACGGCCGCCAAGAGCCTCGCGCCGGGCCTGCGGCTGGCCTGGCTGGCCCTGCCGGACGCACTGGTCGAGCCGGTCGCCCGACTGAAGGCGCTGGCCGACACGATGTCCCCGGTGCTGGACCAGCTGACGCTCGCCGAACTGATCACCTCCGGCACGTACGACCGCCACGTACGGCGCTGCCGGCTGCACTACCGGCGCCGGCGCGACCACCTGGTCGCGGCGCTCGCCGAACACGCCCCGCAGGTCCGGGTCACCGGCATCGCGGCCGGCCTGCACGTCGTCATCCGGCTGCCGCCCGGCTCCACCCCCGAACCCGAACTCCTCGCCCGCGCCCAGCAGGCCGGCCTCGCCCTCCACGGCCTCGCCTGGCACCGCACCACCCCGTCCCCCGCCGAGGCCCCGACCGCCCTGGTCATCGGCTACGCGACCTCACCGGACCACGCCTTCCCGGCGGCGGTCCAGGCCCTCTGCGAACTGCTGCGCGGGGCCTGAGCGGGAGAGGGGAGTGCGGGTGGCCGGGCCGGTGCGGGAGCGGCGGTCCGCCCGCCCCCTCGGGGGTGGGGGCGGGCGGACGGTTCGGGGTGTGAACTACTTGTTCCGGCTGCCGAGTTGGAACAGGAGGATGATGAACCCGGCGAAGAGGTGGCAGCCGACGGTGTAGAGCACCAGGCGGTGGTAGACCCGCTTGTTGGCCCACTTGCCGGCGTCCATGGTCTTCGGGCCGGCCGGAGTGTCGGCACCGGCGGCCGGGTTCTCGGCGTCGGCGGCCGGGGTGACGGTGGTGGTGGGATCGGCCATGGTGATCTCCTCCGGGGTGTTCTGACGGCAGGTCAGTGAACGGCGGCGGGGCCGCCGCCGAGGCAGAGTTCGCCGCCGGGGCTCTGCAGCAGGGTGTGGACGAAGAGCAGTTCGACGCCGCTGTCCGACTCTGCGGCGATGCAGTGCGGGGTGAGCGAGTCGTAGTGGGCGGAGTCGCCCACCGCGAGGTGGTGGACGCGGTCGCCGAGGGTGACGCGGAGCGCGCCCTTGAGGACGTACAGCCACTCCTCGCCCGGGTGGACCCGGACCACCGTGTCCTGCACGCCCGGCGGGACGTGCACCCGCAGGGCCTGCATCGCGCGGCCGGGGGCGCCGGCCCGGCGGTAGCCCCAGCCACCGGCCCGGCCGGGTTCGATGGCGCCGCCGCGGACGATCGGGTCCGGCTCGGCGAGGGTCTCGCCGAGCAGGCCGGAGACCGAGGTCCCGTACGCGCGGGCGAGGCCGAGCAGGACGGGCAGCGAGGGCTGCCGGCGGCCGGTTTCCAGTCGGGACAGATAGGCTGGGGAGAGCCCGACCCGCCCGGCGGCCACCTCCAGCGTGAGACGGCTGCTGAGCCGGTGCTCACGGAGACGGGCGGCGAGGCCGGCGACCTCCTGGTCGTCGAGCTGTTCGCCTGCTGCGGCGGCGCCGGTGGAGCTGCTGGTCATGTGTCCAGTGGACACCCGCCGTGCCGCACGGGCAAGAATTTTGCCTCAGAGGCAAGACCCTCCGGCAGGCCTCCTGACAGGCGCCCCGACCGGCCCCCGCTCACGGCCGCGGGATGTTCCGCAGGTTGCTCCGGGCCAGGTCGACCATGCGTCCGACGCCGCCCGAGAGCACCGTCCTTCCGGCCGCCAGCGCGAAGCCCTTCAGCTGGGCGGCGGTGATGTGCGGCGGGATGGAGAGCGCGTTGGGGTCGGTGACCACGTCCACGAGGGCCGGGCCCGGCCGCTCCAGCGCCTCGACCAGCACCTCCCGGACCCGGGCCGGCTCGGTCACCCGCTTGGCCTGGATGCCCATCGCCCGGGCGATCCCGGCGTAGTCCACGTCCCCGTTGTCGATCTCGAACTCCGGGTAGCCGGAGACCAGCATCTCCAGCTTGATCATGCCGAGCGCGCCGTTGTTGAAGACCACCGTCTTCACCGGCAGCCGGTGCTTGGCCACCGTGAGCAGCTCGCCGAGCAGCATGCCGATCCCGCCGTCGCCCGCCATCGCGACCACCTGCCGCCCGGGGCAGGCGAGTTGGGCGCCGATCGCGTGCGGGAGGGCGTTGGCCATCGAGCCGTGCAGGAAGGAGCCGATCACCCGGCGGCGGCCGTTGGGCTGGAGGTAGCGGGCGGCCCAGACGTTGTTCATGCCGGTGTCCACGGTGAACACGGCGTCCTCGGCGGCCACCTCGTCGAGCACCGAGGCGACGTACTCGGGGTGGATCGGCAGGTGCTTCTCGATGTCCCGGGTGTACGCGCCGATCACGTCCTCCAGCGACCGGCAGTGCTTGCGCAGCATCCCGTCCAGGAAGGCGCGGTCGCGCTTGGCGTCGAGCAGCGGCAGCACGGCCCGCAGGGTGGCGGCCACGTCGCCGTGGACGGCGAGTTCGAGGGCGGTGCGGCGGCCGAGCCGGGTGGCGTCGTGGTCGACCTGGACGGTGTGCGCCTGCGGCAGGAAGGAGTCGTACGGGAAGTCGGTGCCGAGCAGCACCACCAGGTCGGCGGAGTGCAGCGCCTCGTGGCAGGCCCCGTAGCCGAGCAGGCCGCTCATGCCCACGTCGTACGGGTTGTCGAACTGGATCCACTCCTTGCCGCGCAGGGAGTGGCCGATCGGCGCGTTCAGGGCCTGCGCGGCGGCCATCACCTCGGCGTGCGCCCCGCGCACCCCGGCGCCGCAGAACAGCACCACCTTGCGGGCGCCGTTGAGCAGCCGGGCCAGTTCCTGCACCTGGGACCAGGGCGGGGCGGCGACGGCCTGCTCGGTGAGGAAGTGGCTGGTGCCGGTGGGGGCGGCGGCGGAGAGCGCGGCGACGTCCCCGGGGAAGGCGAGCACCGAGACGCCGTGCGAGCCGAGCGCGTGCTGGACGGCGACCCGCAGCAGGCGGGGCAGCTGGGCGGGGGTCGAGAGCATCTCGCACCAGGTGCTGCAGTCGGTGAACACCCGCTCGGGGTGGGTCTCCTGGAAGAAGCCGGTGCCGATCTGCCCGGACGGGATGTGCGAGGCGAGCGCGAGCACGGGCAGGCCGCTGCGCTGGGCGTCGTACAGCCCCTGGACGAGGTGGGTGTTGCCGGGGCCGCAGGAGCCGGCGCAGACCGCGAGCCGGCCGGAGAGTTCGGCCTCGGCGGCGGCCGCGAAGGCGCCGGCCTCCTCGTTGCGCACGTGCACCCAGCTGATGCCGTCGGCCCGCCGGATGGCGTCCACGACGGGGTTGAGGCTGTCCCCGACCACGCCGTAGACCCGCTCCACCCCGGCCTGCCGGAGCACTTCCACCATCTGTTCGGCCACGCTCGGCACGGCGGCGACTCCTTCGCTGGGGCGGCTCCACGGGACACCAGCACTCTCCGGGGCGGCCGGGGGCGGCGCAGCCGGGGCGGGGCGAACGGGTGAGGCGGCGGGAGCGGGGTGCGGGCTGCTACTCGGCCGCCAGGTGGTCCTGCTGGCCGAGCTTGCCCGCCGCGAGGCCGGCCTGGGGCTTGCGGCGGCCGGGTTCGCGGCCCGGGGGCTGGGCGACCCGCTCCTGGGCGGGCGGGGCGGTGGTCGGCAGGGTGACCGGGGCACCGGACTTGACCTGCACCGCCTCGCCGTCGTGCCGGACGTGGAGGACCTCGCCGCGGCGCAGTGTGTACGTCGTCCGCTCGTGGGTGATCTCGACGCCGAGCAGGTGCCCGCGCACCAGCAGCGAGAAGCTCAGCCGCATCAGCCCGGACGGCAGCCGGGGCCGGAACGAGAGCGCCTCGCCGTGGTCGCGCAGCCCGCCGAAGCCGGCCACCAGGGCGATGCAGGCCCCGGCGAGCGAGGCCATGTGCAGGCCGTCGCGGGTGTTGCCGCCGAGGTCGTGCAGGTCCATCAGCGCGGCCTCGGCCGTGTAGTCGTAGGCGAGGTCGAGCTGGCCGACCTCGGCGGCGATCACCGCCTGGGTGCAGGCGGAGAGCGAGGAGTCCCGGACGGTCAGCCGCTCGTAGTAGGCGAAGTTGCGGGCCTTCTGCTCGTCGGTGAAGGCGTCGCCGCGGACCTGCATGGCGAGCACCAGGTCGGCCTGCTTGACCACCTGCTTCCGGTACAGGTCGAAGTACGGGTAGTGCAGCAGCAGCGGGTAGTTCTCCGGCGGGGTGTGCTCGAAGTCCCAGACCTGGTGGTGGGTGAAGCCGTCGGCCTGCGGGTGCACGCCGAGGTCCTCGTCGTACGGGATGTACATCGCGGCGGCCGCGTCGCGCCAGGCGGCGGTCTCCTCGGTGTCCACGCCGAGCAGCGCGGCCTCGTGCGGGTTGCGGACGGCGGCCTCGGCGGCGGCGCGCAGGTTGGTCTGCGCCATCAGGTTGGTGAAGACGTTGTTGTCCGCGACGGCGCTGTACTCGTCGGGGCCGGTGACGCCCTCGATGCGGAACCTCCCGGCCACGTCGTGGTGGCCGAGCGAGCGCCACATCCGGGCGGTCTCGACGAGCAGTTCGAGCCCGTACTCGCGCTCGAACTCCGCGTCGCCGGTGGCCCGGACGTAGCGGGCGACGGCGGCGGCGATGTCGGCGCCGATGTGGAAGGCCGCGGTGCCGGCCGGCCAGTACCCGGAGCACTCCTCGCCGCGGATCGTCCGCCACGGGAACACCGCGCCGGACAGGCCGAGTTGGACCGCCCGCTCACGGGCCAGCGGCAGGGTGGTGTGCCGCCAGCGCAGGGCCTGGTTGACGGCGGCGGGCAGGCAGTAGGTGAGCACCGGCAGGACGAAGGTCTCGGTGTCCCAGAAGCTGTGCCCGTCGTAGCCGGGCCCGGTCAGCCCCTTGGCGGGGATGGCCCGCTCCTCGCTGCGGGCGCCGGCCTGCAGGACGTGGAAGACGGCGAACCGGACGGCCTGCTGGAGTTCGACGTCGCCCTCGATCTCGATGTCGCTGGTCTCCCAGAACTCCTGGAGGAATTCGGCCTGTTCGGCGATCAGCCCGTCCCAGCCGGTGTACCGGGCGGCGGTCAGCGCGGCCTCCACCTGGTCCCGGACGGCGGGCAGCGAGCGGGTGCCGGACCAGCCGTAGGCCATGAACTTGGTCAGCCGCAGCCGCTGTCCGGCCTTGAGCACGGTGGTGACGCTGATCCGGCACTGGTCGGCGTCGGCCTCGGCGACGGTGTCGGACTTCTCCGGCCCCTCGATGACGTGGTCCATCCCGGCCGCGACCCGGATGCCGCTGTACCGGGTGCGGTGCACCAGGATCGCCTTGGTCCCGCTGGCGTGGTGCGCCTCGGGCTGCAGCGGCGCCTCCAGCACGGCGGCGGCCCGCGGGTCGCCCTCGGGGCCGCCGGGCAGCTGCTCGTTGGCGACCAGCTCGGACTGGAGCACGATCCGCACCGGGCCGTCCACCGCCTCGACGCTGTACTCGACGGCGGCGACGGCGCGCTGGGTGAGCGAGACCAGCCGGGAGGAGCGCACCCTGATCGTCCGCCCGGCCGGGGAGGTCCACTCCGCCTCGCGGTGCAGCAGGCCCTCGCGGACGTCCAACCAGCGCTTGTGGCTGACGAGTTCGCCGTAGCGCAGGTCGAAGGGCTCGTCGTCCACCAGCAGCCGGATGATCTTGCCGTTGGTCACGTTGATGACGCTCTGGCTGGACTCCGGGTAGCCGTAGCCGCCCTCGCCGTACGGCAGCGGGCGCAGCTCGAAGACGCCGTTGAGGTAGGTGCCGGGCAGGCCGTGCGGCTCGCCCTCGTCCAGGTTGGCGCGCAGGCCGATGTGGCCGTTGGAGAGCGCGAAGACCGACTCGGCGCGGGCCATCGAGGCCAGGTCCAGGCCCTGTTCGGTGATCTGCCAGGGGTCGATCGCGAAGTTCTTGTCCCCGGGAGTCATGCCTCCTCCTCCCCCAGGAGCTCGGAGAGGTCCTGGACGACCACGGTGGCACCGTCCCGGCGCAGTTCGGCGGCCTGGCCGGTGCGGTCCACCCCGACCACCGCGCCGAAGCCGCCGGCCCGGCCGGAGGCGACCCCGGCGAGCGCGTCCTCGAAGACCGCGGCGTGGGCGGGTTCGACGCCGAGGGCGCGGGCGGCGTACAGGTAGGTGTCGGGGGCCGGCTTGCCGGGCAGTCCCTCGGCCTTGGCGGTGTTGCCGTCCACGATCACCTCGAACAGTTCCTCGATGCCGGCCGCCCGCAGCACGTCCCGGCAGTTGGCGCTGGAGGAGACCACGGCGCTGGGCAGCCCGGCCGCGCGCAGCCGGTGCACGTAGTCGACCGAGCCCTGGTACGCCTGGACGCCCTGCTCCCGGATCAGCCGCAGCACGGTGTCGTTCTTGGCCCGGCTGATCCCTTGCACCGTGGGGGAGTTGGGCGGATCGTCCGGGGTGCCCTCGGGCAGGTCGACGCCCCGGCTGCGCAGGAACGCGCGGGTGCCGTCCAGGCGTGGGCGGCCGTCCACGTAGGTGTCGTAGTCGGTGACGGCGTCGAAGGGGACGAACTGGCCGCCGGTGCGGGCGGCTTCGGCGCGCAGGAAGGCGTCGAAGGTGTCCTTCCAGGCCGCGGCGTGCACCTTCGCGGTCTGGGTGAGCACCCCGTCGAGGTCGAAGAGGAAAGCACGGATGTCGTCCGGTAGCCCCAGCATGGGTGCAGTCTTACCCGGGAACGGGGGGAAGCCGCCCATTTCCCGGCGGCGCGTCGCGGGAAGGGCGGCTTCCGGTTGCCGGGCCGGGCCGGACCGGGCGGCGTCACGGCGCCGGGGCGGCGTTACGGCGAGTCGGGCATCTGCGCCTCGGGCGCCTCGATGACCGCGAAGACCGCGCCCTGCGGGTCCTGGACCACCGCCATCCGGCCGGACTGCATGTCGAAGGCCGGCTGGATCACCGAGCCGCCGGCCTTGACCAGGGCGTCCACCGTGGAGTCGGCGCCGTCCACCGAGAAGTAGGTCATCCAGTGCGAGGGCGTCCCGGCCGCCAGGTAGCCGGGGATCGCCTGCATGCCGCCCACCGTGCGGTCGGCGACGTTGAGCGAGAAGTAGCCGTCCATGCCCTGGATGGTGGCCGGGCGCAGCCCGAGGGCCGGCTGGTAGAAGCGGCCGGCCGCGCCGGTGTCGGCGGTGTTGAGCTCGTTCCAGACCAGTGCGCCTGGCTCGTTGACCACGCCCGCGCCGATGAAGTCCATCGCCTGCCAGACCCCGAACACCGCGCCGGTCGGGTCGGCGGCGACCAGCATCCGGCCGATCGTGCCGACGTCCATCGGGTCGTACAGGACCGTGCCGCCGGCCTCGGTGATGGACGCCCGGGCCGCGTCGGCGTCGTCCGAGGCGAGGTAGGTGGTCCAGGCGACGGGCGGCGTCGGCTGCCCCTCGGGCGCCGCCTGCGCCATGATCCCGGCGACCGGCCGGCCGTTGAGCATGCACACGGCGTAGCCGCCGAACTCGGCCGGGCCGACCTCGCCCTGCCAGCCGAACAGGTCGCGGTAGAAGTCGAGCGCGGCCTGCTGGTCGCTCGCCATCAGGTCGACCCAGCACGGGGTGCCGGGCTTGTACGGATCGGTGACTACGGGCATTGCTGGGCCTCCCGGAGGCGGTGGTGGCCGGCTGTGGTGGTCGGGACGGTCGGAGCGGTCGGGCCCTCGTCCCGGCCGGGCCTGGTGGGGGTACGGCCCGGCCGGGACGACGGCGGTACACCGCCACCTTCGGTCCGCCGCCGCGATCCCGCCACCGGACGGCGCCCTGGCGGGCGACCGGCGGCCGGACCGTCACGGGGCTCGGGCGGGGTGCTCACGGGCTGTTCACCGGGGCTGTTCCCCGAGCTGTTCCCCGAGCTCTTCCCCGGGCTGCTCACGGGGCGTCGTGGTGGTGCCCGGTGACGAAGTACGGCTGCACCTTGCCGCTCTGCGCGTAGTCCTTGAGCCGGACCAGCAGTTCGGCCCAGGTGCCGGCCACCGCCGGGACGCCGTCCTCGCTGCCCGGCTGCCAGCCGCCGTGCCGGAACAGCAGCCGGGTGCGCCCGGGCGCGGCGGGCCGGTCGGGCTCGGAGGCGGTGGGCTCGTCGGGGGCGACGGGCTGGTCGGACAGCTCCCAGCTGATCCAGGTGCCGGCCCAGTGCGGCGGGAAGGACCCGGCGTTGGTCCACACCACCCGGTCCCGGTCGGCCCGCTCCACCCGCAGCCGGAACGGCTCGGGGACGTCGGGGAAGTCGAACAGCAGGACGTCGCCGTCCCGGTCCACGCCGGTGGTCCACCAGGCGGTCAGCCCGTCGTGCGTGGTGAGTGCGGCGAGCACCACGTCCCGGGGCGCGGCGATGTCGAGCTGGAGGGCGATCTCGGGCATGGGTCCGCCTTTCGGTGGCCGCCGGACTCCCTTACGCCCACCATGGCACGACCCCCGGGCCCGCGCGCCCCGGAGGGCGCCGGCCCGGGGGTCGTCCCCGTCGTTCCGGTGGGTGCGGTCGTTCCGGTGCGGTCAGCCGCCGCTGCCGTAACTGGTGTTCGCGCAGATGTCGTCGTCCGCCGAGCGGGCGTCGTTGGTGATGGTGGTCGGCAGCGGCTGCGGGGGCGCCGGGACGCCCGGAGTGGCGGCCGTCGCGCCGCCGCCGGCGGGGGCACCGGTCGACATCCCCATCGCGGCCGCGAAGTCCTGGCCGGTGATCACCGAGATGCCCCGGGCGGTGCTGGACTCCAGGCTGGCGCCGGGGAACAGCGCGGCGACCTTCTCGGCGTTCGCCTTCTGCCCGGTGCCGTACTCGATCGTGGTGGTCTTGTACTTGGTGCTCGCGGCCTGGCCCGCCGTGCTGGCGGTGAACTTGGCGCCCTTCAGCAGTTCGGTCGCCTTGCCGGCCAGGCCGTTGGTCATCGTCCCGTTGTAGACCGCCACCCTGATCGCCGAGTTGGACGTGTCCGCGGCCGGGGCGGCCGGGGTGGTGGGCGCGGCGGGCTGCTGCGGAGCCGGGCCGGTGCCGTCCGCCGGGGCGTCCGGCTGCTGGCCGGTGGCGTTCTGGCCGTCGATGGTCTGGTCGGCCTTGAGGGTCTCCCAGAGCTTGTTGGCGTCCGGCTGGACCAGGTCGAGGTCCTTGTCCTGGGTGCGGAAGCGCCAGGGTGCCGTCACGAACTTCAGGTCGTGCATGTCGATGTTCTTCAGCGACAGGCCGAAGGAGGCAAGCTTGTCGGCCGAGTCCAGGCCCGGGTCGACGACCAGCGACTTGGTCGCGGCGTCGGCCAGCGGCAGGAGGGTGGTGGGGTTCATCCCCTCCTTCTTGATCTTGGTGGCGAGCGAGCCGAGGAAGGCCTGCTGGCGCTTCATCCGGCCGATGTCCGAGCCGTCGCCGATGCCGTGCCGCAGCCGGACGTAGTCGAGCGCCTGCTGGCCCTCGACGGTCTGCTTGCCCTGCGGGAGGACGAGGTCGCCCTTCCTCTTCAGGTTGGGGTTGATGTCCCCCTCGTAGATCGGCTTCGGCAGGCAGATGTCCACGCCGTTCACGGCCTTGGTCATCGCGGCGAAGCCGTTGAAGTCGACGACCAGGGTGTGGTCGACGCGGATTCCGGTGAGCTTCTCCACCGTGTTCTGGGTGCAGGCCGGGTTGCCGTCGTCGCTGCCGCCCATCGAGAACGCGGCGTTGAACAGGTCGGTGTTGCCGCCCTTGGTCCACTTGCCGTTGGGCAGCTTGCAGGACGGCAGCTCGACCTTGGCGTTGCGCGGTATCGAGATGCCGACGGCGTGCTTGTGGTCGGCGTAGACGTGCAGCAGGATCGTGGTGTCCGAGCGGGCGCCGCCGTCGTCGGCGCCGCCGCCGAGGTCGGAGTTGTTCTTGCCGCGGCTGTCCGAGCCGATCAGCAGCACGTTGACCGGCCTGTTGCCGTCCGCGTCGGCCTTCGCCTCCGGGGGGCGGTTGCGGGCTATGGCGTCGGCGTCGAAGGACTTGATGTTGGCGTTCAGCTTGAGGTAGATCGCGCCGCCGACACCGGCGATGACCACCAGCACGCCCGCCGTCGACCAGGCGACGATCTTCTTCACGTTCTTCTTGGGCTTGGCGCTCTTGCGCGCCGCGGCCCGGCCGCCACCCGCGGCGGCCGCGGCACCCGCGGCACCCGCGGTGGCCGAACCGCCACCCTTGCCCTGCGCGGCACGGCGGGCCTCCGCCCGGCCACCGCTGCGCGGACCGGGCACTGAACTCTCCGCACCTTCCGTCGTGGGCATGTCCTCGCCCCGAGCCGGGCTCTCGCCCCTCCGACCTGACATGCGCGTACCTTTCACCGACGGAAGCGACGCCCCTGACGATCCGGCGCACCGCACACAGAGAGACGGCCCGAACCGTTCCCAGGTTGCACATACGACCGTCACCACTAACCGACGATCGTGGCTTCCGATCATATTTAGGCCCGACACGATCACCGACCCTCGGCCCTCGGACAACCCCGCCGACCGACGGGCAACACCACCGCAGAACAGTCGAAAACGCCCGATTCCGACGTGACCCATGCCACTCCACCGGTCCCCGTCCACACCGAATTCCAGCCACCGGCACGGCAGGTGGGGGCGCCACGCGATCGGCACCGGCCGCGGGGCGCGAACCGGCCACGGACGGCAGCGGATCGGCCCACCCCCGGACCAGGCACCCCAACGCCCTCGCACGCACCGGAGTTGGGCCCGCGGGGCACACCCGGGCGGCTTCCGCCAGGACCGGCCGCGGCCCGCGACGGTGCGCGGCTCCGGGCGGCGGAACGCCCACGCCCGGGAACGGCGGAGGCCGGATCGGAGAACATCCCGATCCGGCCTCGGTGCGGTGGGGCGCCAGGGGCTCGAACCCTGAACCTACGGATTAAAAGTCCGCAGCTCTGCCAATTGAGCTAGCGCCCCGCGGCCCTGGAACACCCGGGGTTCCGGGTGGGAGGACCACGGCGATCCTACCCGGTGGGGCCCAGGGCTCCGCCAGTGGATTGCGCGGGCGTGCCGGGGTTGTGGAGCGGGTCTTGAGGCGGTGTGTAGTGGGCGGCGCGGACCCGGCGGAGCCAGGCCTCGACGGGGCGCGGGTCGGGCGCGGCGGGCAGCACGCCGGGGCCGGCGAGGCGGTCGGCGGCGTCGGCCAGCAGGCCCTCCGCGAGGGTGGGGTGGTCGGCGATGCGTTCGCCCAGTTCGCGGATGCGTTCGGGGTCGGGCAGCCGGATCGGGTTGCGGCCGGTCTCGTGCAGGCGGACGGCCTGCTCGACCAGCCGGACCAGGTGCCGGGCGTGCTTGGCGGCCCGGCGGCGGGTGGCCGGGTCGGTGGTGTCGCGGGTCAGCAGCTTGCGGAACTGCTGGTCGGCGTAGCCGAGGTAGGCCTTCCGTACGGCCGGTGCGCTGAGGAAGGCCGTGCGCAGGCCGACCAGTTCGTCGCCGAGCGGGGTGCGGACCTCGTAGAGCCCGTCCGGCAGCCAGACCAGCTCGGAGGCGGTCGGGTTGCAGCCCAGCGCCAGCCGGCACCACTTGGCGGCCTCGTGCAGGGTGAGGTCCGGCGCGGTGGTCACCTGGGACTCGGCCGGGCGGTGCAGGCCGTGCAACTCCTCGGTGGGGGTGGCGAACAGGCCCAGCCGGTCGAGGTCGGAGCCGGCGTGGGCGAAGCCGTACGCGGTGGAGCCGACGATGCCCGAGAGCAGCACCGTGCCGGGGACGGACGGAGGGACGGGAGCAGCGGGAACGGCGGACATCGGCGGACTCCTCTCGTACGGACGGGCGGGCACCGCATCCTCGTCCGGGCATCCTCGCCGGAGCGGGCCGCGCCGGGCGAGCGAATTCCGCTCCGGCGCCGGCCCGGCCGCCGATACCGGGCCCCGAGGATCGCGGCCCCGCGGGCGGCCGCGGCGGGTGTCCTCGGCCGGGCCGCCGGGTAGCGTACGGGCCATGTCGACCACCCCGACCGATGAGGTCCTGATCGTCACCGGCGCGAGTCGCGGCATCGGTGCCGCCACCGCCCTGCTGGCCGCCCGCCGCGGCTACCGGGTCTGCGTCAACTACCGTACGGACGAGGCCAACGCGGCCGCCGTCGTGGAGAAGATCCGGGCCGACGGCGGCACCGCCCTCGCGGTCCGCGCCGATGTCAGCCGCACCGCCGAGGTGGAGCGGCTGTTCACCACCGTGGACGCCGAACTCGGCCCGCTCACCGGGCTGGTGAACAACGCCGGCACGCTGGAGAAGCAGTGCCGGCTGGAGGAGATCGACGAGGACCGGCTGAACCGGATCTGGGCCGCCAACATCACCGGCCCGTTCCTCTGCGCGGCCCAGGCCGTCCGCCGGATGTCCACCCGGCACGGCGGGCGCGGCGGCGCCATCGTCAACGTCGGCTCGGCGGCCTCCCGGATCGGCTCGCCGAACGAGTACGTCGACTACGCGGCCGCCAAGGGCGCGGTGGACTCGATGACCCGCGGCCTGGCCCTGGAGGTCGCCGCCGAGGGCATCCGGGTCAACACGGTGCGACCGGGGCTGATCCACACCGGCATCCACGCGCTCGGCGGCGAGCCCGGCCGGGTCGACCGGGTCGCGCCCAACCTGCCGATGCGCCGCGGCGGGCAGCCGGAGGAGGTCGCCGAGGCGGTCCTCTTCCTGCTCTCCCCGGCGGCCTCGTACACCACGGGGGCGTTCCTGGAGGTCTCGGGCGGGCGCTGAACAGCCCGGTTCCGTACCGGAGGGGGCCGGTTTCGGCCAGCGTCGTCCCGCCACCGAGCGGCCCCCTCCGGTTTCCTTCCGCCCGTCCGCCCCCGCCCGTACGGTGGTGGCCATGACCGACGCCTTCATCGACATCCCCGGTGTGCGCAACTTCCGTGACGCGGGCGGGATCGGCGCCCTCCGCCGGGGCGTGCTGTACCGCTCCGGGTCCTTCCACACCCTCACCGAGGAGGGCGCCCGGCGGCTCAAGGCGCTCGGCCTGCGGACGGTGTTCGACCTGCGCAGCGCGTTCGAGCTGCAGACCTGGCCGGACCAGCGGCACGGCCTCGACCACGAGTCCCTCAACCTGCCGACCCTGCCCGCCGACCGCAAGGACGTCGACCGGCCCTGGCCCGAGGACCAGGCGGCCCTCTACCCCTTCATGGCCGAGACGGCCGGCCCCTCGCTGGCCGCCGTGGTCCGCCGCCTCGCCGCGCCGGACTCACTGGCCGCCGTCGTCCACTGCGCCGTCGGCAAGGACCGCACCGGCCTCACCATCGCCGTCCTCCAGTCCCTGCTGGGCGCCTCCGAGGCCGAGATCACCACCGACTTCCTGCGCTCCAACGTCGGCCTCGGCCTCGACAAGGGCCCCACCCCGTACGTCGACGAGACCGGCACCGAGCGGATCTCCCGCCCGGTCGACGCCGGGCACCTCGCCTCCTCGCTGGCCTGGATCCACGACCACCACGGCACCGTCCCCGACTACCTGCGCCACCACGGCACGACGGACGCCGAACTCGACGCCGTCCGCGCCAAGCTCTCGGACTGACCGGCCGTCAGCCCTCCCGGCGCTCGAAGCGCCACCACTGCGCCGGGGTGTCGGCGTCCTCCCGCTGGTGGACGTCGGCCTCCGGGGTGTCGCCCGCCGTCAGCGGCTTGCCGCTGATGAAGCTGGTCACCGTGTAGGTGCCCGGGGCGTCGACGTGGGCCTCCAGCAGCCACTCCTGGGCGCCGAAGGCGTTGGCCGACCACTGCTGGATCCGGACGCCGTCCTCCGTCGAGGCGCCGGCGACGTCCAGGCGCTTCCCGCTGCCGACGTTCTCGATGTGGAACAGCGCGCCGCCCGGGTGGACGGCGGTGAGCCGCCAGAGCCGGGCGTCGCTGCCGTCGTCCGCGCCGAGGACGATCCGGGCGCCGCTGCGCCGGGAGCCGTCGGCGACCCGCAGCAGCAGGCCGCTGCCGACGTTGCGGACGAGGTAGCTGCCGTCGGTGATCGCGGAGTCTGTCACGACCGCAGTCTGCCACCGGGCACCGACAGGCCGTCCCGCACCGCCGTACGGGCCACCGTGCGGGCCACCGGCCGAGGGCTCCGAGCCGGGGGCGCGGAGGAGTTTCCGCCGGACCGGCCCCGCCCCTATGCTGCGGCGAATGTCCACCGAGCAGATACCGTCGCACCGTCAACAGCCCACCTTCTCCGAAGCCGTGGCCGCCCTAGAGGCCGTGGTCGCGGCCGGGGACGACGAGCGGTTCGGGCCCGCCCTCGGCCTGGTCGGCGGGCTGTTCGGCGCGGCCGACCCGGCGGAGCGGGTGGCGGCCGGCCCCCGGCTGGCCGCGCTGCTGCCGGACGCCCCGCCCTTCCCCCGCGCGCACCTGGCCATGGTGGTGGGCGCCTGCGTGGAGCACGGCGCCGACCCGGTCGCCTGCTCCGGCCCGGTGCTGGCCGGTCTGCGCGGGGCGCTGACCGGCGCGCAGCTGCTGGTCCGGCGCTGGGTCTCCACCGGCGGCGGCCCGCTGCCCAGCGCGGAGGAGGACGATCCGGCCGAGGCGCACGAGCGGATCGCCGACCCGGCGCACCTGGACGAGTGGCACGCGCACCTGGCCGTGGTCGCCTGGTGGACGCTGCACCTGTGGCAGCAGGCGGCCTGGGCGGTGTACGCGCACGCGGCGGTCCGGGCCGAGGCCCGCGCCTCGGGCGTGACCGAGGTGCTCCTGGAGCTGTTCGACCGCTACCAGGGCGAGCAGCACGACTTCAAGGGCCTGGTCCACCTGGCGCTGATGCTGGACGACGAGCCGCTGCTGGTGCTCGACCGCCCCACCGGCACCGGATACCTGCTGCGGATGAGCGGCCTGAGCGACACCTTCCAGCTGCACACCCTGCTCGCGGACGTGCTGATCGGCGGCGGCCACCTGCCCGGCACCCCGCAGGAGCGGGAGGTGGTGGCGCTGGCCCGGACGGCGTTCCTGGACGGCCGCCGGGTGATCGCCACCGGTGCCTTCAACCTGGTCGCGCCGGACGGCTCCTGGATCTGGAACGAGGGGACGCCGGGCGATATCCCGGTGGTGGACGGCGTGCGCACCCTGGTGCTGGAGCCGCTGCCGTACGAGCGCAGCTGGTCGGCCGGGCGGTTCATCCAGGAGGTTCCGGGCGACCTGCGGCTGGAGCGGGTGCTCGACCCGGCGGAGGCCGCCCGCCGGCTGGCCGCCACGGTGCCGGGGCAGACGCCCGCCGAGGCGTTCCGGTAGACCGGGCGCTCCGGGTCCAGGCGTTCCGGGAGGCCCCGACGGCCCCGCCCGTTCACCGGGTTAGGGTCGGAAGCCGACACAGCCCCCTACGAGTGGAGTCGACGATGGCGAAGGTCCCGAACGTGATCGCGGCCGCCGCGCCCGCCGCGCTGACCGCGGCGAGCGGTCTGGTCGGCGGTTACGGCGTCGCCCGCTGGAGCGGCCGGCGCGAACTGGGCGGCGCGGTGCTGGCGGTGGCCGGCGCCGGGGCGGCCGCGCAGTGGCGCCGGAGCTCGGGCACGGGCACCGCGGCGGCGCTGACCGGCCTGTACGTGGCGGCCTTCGGCGGCTCGCACCCGCTGGCGAAGAAGATCGGCGCCTGGCCGTCCGTGTTCGCGGTGACCGGCGTGGTCGCGGCGGCCTCCACGGCCGCGACGGCGCTCTCCGCCCGCAAGCGCTAGCCGGCCCTCACCGGACCGCGCGCTCCGCACCGAACCGGGCCTCGAAGGCGGCCCGGTTCGCCGAGACCGGCGCGCGGTCCCAGACCGCGAACACCACCCGGTCGAAGGCCGCCCCGTACCGGGCCAGCGCCCCCTCGAAGGCCTCGGCGACCTGCGCCGGGTCGTTGCCGAACACCCCGCAGCCCCAGGCGCCGAGCACCAGCGTGCGCAGCTCGTGCCGGGCGGCCGCGGCGAGCACCCGCACGGCCCGCTCGGCGAGCACGCCGCGGACGTCCGTACCGGGTGAACGCCGTTCCAGCTGACCGGCGTTGGGCGCGGGCGAGGTCAGGAAGGAGACCGGGTACGGCCGCGCCAGCAGCTCGCCGCGCCCGTCCCGGATCACCGGCACCGCCGGCGAGACGATCACCCGGTGGCTGTACCGGAGGTCGGTGGAGGCCCGGTGCGCCTCGTAGTAGTCCGGTGCCTCCAGCAGGCAGCTGTACAGCAGCGCGCTGCGGCACAGGTCCTCCTCCTGGGCGCGGGCGCCGCGCAGGTAGCCGCCGCCGGGGTTGCGCGCGGAGGCGAAGTTCAGCACCCCGACCGGCCCCGCCCCGGCGTCGACCAGCCGGCGGGCGGCCTGGACGCTCCCCTCGGCCGTGACCTCGATCCGCCCGGCCGCCGGCCCCGGCCCGCGGCCGCCCTCCGCCAGCAGCGCGTCCAGCCGCTCCGGCGCGTACGACACCGTGCCGGCCTTCGCCGCCGCCAACTCCTCCCCCACCCGCACGAGTTCGCCCCCGGCCGTCCGGTAGCTCCCGCGCTCGGCGATCTCCTCGTTCACCCGTGCCACGTCGTGCAGTCTGCTGCTCATGGCCGCGACGCTACGGGACTACCGCGCCCGTGCGCCACAGGTTATTCTCACTTCCAGAACAACACCCCGGGGGGGATGGCGGGGTGTCCGCGTGGGGGAAACGCGAAGGGCCCGCTCCGGGGAGGAGCGGGCCCTTCGTGCGTTTCACGCGGTCGGCCCGGCCGTGTGGTCGGCCCGGCCGCACGTTCAGCCCGGCCGGCGGTCGGTCACCGCCGGTGCGGCGTCAGTTCTTCCAGCGCGGCTTGCGGTCGTCGCCGCCACCGAAGCCACCCGAACGGCCGCCGCGGTCGTCGCGGTCACGGCCACCGCCGAAGCCGCCACGGTCACGGTTGAAGCCACCGCGGTCGGACTGCGGACGGCCACCGGAGCGGTGGTCGTCGCGGCGCGAGAACGGACGGCTGCTGCCGCCGCGCTCGTCACGGTCCCGACCGAAGGACGGACGGTCGCCGAAGGAGCGGGCCGGACGGTCGCCGCCGCCGAAGCCACCCGAACGGCCGCCGCGGTCGTCACGGTCACGGTTGAAGCCACCGCGCTCGCGGTCGCCGCCACCGAAGCCACCCGAACGGCCACCACGGTCGTCACGGTCACGACCGCCACCGAAGCCGCCACGGTCACGGTTGAAGCCACCGCGCTCGCGGTCGCCGCCACCGAAGCCACCCGAACGGCCACCACGGTCGTCACGGTCACGGCCACCGCCGAAGCCACCACGGTCACGGTTGAAGCCACCGCGCTCGCGGTCGCCGCCACCGAAGCCACCCGAACGGCCACCACGGTCATCGCGGTCACGACCGCCACCGAAGCCACCCGAACGGCCACCGCGGTCATCGCGGTCACGGCCACCGCCGAAGCCACCCGAACGGCCGCCGCGGTCGTCACGGTCACGGTCACGGCCGTAGGCCGGACGCTCGCCGCGCGCCTCGCGGTACGACGGGGCACGGTCCTCGGCCTGCGCCGCGGCGGGGGCCTCGGCGGCCGGAGCGGCCTCGGCCGACTCACCGGACTCGGCCTCGGCGGCCGGCTCCTCGTCCTCGATGCCCAGCTCGGCCCGCTCGCGCGCCGCACGGGCGGCCAGGCGGTCGGCCTCCTCGCGCAGCTCGGTGGCGCGGCGCTGCGCGCGCTCCAGCTGGCGGGTCATGTCGGCGAGCTCGCGCTCGGCGGCACCGGCGATGCCGGCCGCGCTCTCGGCCTGGACCTCGGTCAGCGAACGGGCGCCGGTGATCTTGGCGACCTCGGCGTCGAAGGCGTGGTCGAGGATGTGGCGCGAGGCGTCGACGCCCGCGTCCTCCATCAGGCGGAAGACGCCGCGGCGCTGGTGCGGCAGCACCAGGGTGACGACGGCGCCGGAGCGGCCGGCGCGCGCGGTGCGGCCCGAGCGGTGCAGGTAGTCCTTGTGGTCGCCGGCCGGGTCCACGTTCAGGACCAGGTCGATGCCGTCGACGTGGATGCCGCGGGCGGCGACGTCGGTGGCGACGACGACGTTGACGTAGCCGTCCTTGAAGTCGCCGAGGACGCGGGTACGGGCGCCCTGGGTCATACCGCCGTGCAGCGCGTCGGCCTTCACGCCGGCCTCGATCAGCTGCTCGGCGACACGGTCGGCGCCCATCTGGGTGCGGACGAAGATGATCGTGCGGCCCTTGCGGGCGGCGATCGCGTTGGTGATCGGCGCCTTGTCCTTGGGCTTCACCACGAGGATGTGGTGGGTCATGGTGGTGACCGCGCCGGCCGACGGGTCGACCTCGTGGGTGACCGGGTTCTTCAGGTAGCGCTTGACCAGGGTGTCGATCTCGTTCTCCAGGGTGGCGGAGAACAGCAGGCGCTGGCCGCCGGCCGGCACCTGGTCGAGGATCTCGGTGACCTCGGGCAGGAAGCCCATGTCGGCCATCTGGTCGGCCTCGTCGAGCACGACGGTCCGGACGTCGGCGAGCTTGGCGCTGCCGCGGTTCAGCAGGTCGCGCAGACGGCCGGGGGTGGCGACGAGGATGTCGACGCCGCGCTCCAGCGCGTAGATCTGGTTCGACATCGAGGTGCCGCCGCAGACGACCTTGAGCTTGAGGCCGAGCACCGAGCCGAACGGCTCCAGGGCGTCGGCGACCTGCATGGCCAGCTCACGGGTCGGGACGAGGATCAGGCCGCGCGGGTGCTTGGGCTTGGTGCGCTCGCCGTCGGCCAGGCGGGTCAGCAGCGGCAGGCCGAAGCTGAGGGTCTTGCCGGAGCCGGTACGGCCACGGCCCAGCACGTCCTTGCCGGCCAGGGCGTCCGGGATGGTCGCGGCCTGGATCGGGAACGGGGTGGTGACACCGCGCTTGGCGAGGGCACGCACGACGTCGTCGTGCAGGCCCAGGTCGCCGAAGGTGATGGTGGGCTCGGCGGCCGCCTCCTCGGTGGCCTCCACGGTCTCCGCGGCCTCGGCGATCACCTCGTCCGCGGCGGTGTCGGTGATGTCGTTGATGTCGTTGGTGTCGGTGACATCGGCGGCGGCCTCGTTCGCGGGCATGGCGAAGCGGGCGTCGTCAACGAGAGACATGCAAAACCTTCCGGAAGTGGCACGCGCCAAAGTCCGGGGTTCTGTTTCACAACCGCCTCTATGCGGTCAGCCACGGATCGCCGGAACGCGCCAAGGGCGCCAGATGGGAATAGGGCGCCAGTCAAATGGATCAAACGAACGATCTACCACCATAGACGAACCTGGGGATCAGAGGCAAACCCCCTGCTCAATCACCTAATGCGCGACCACCCGCGGGCTCGGGGCCGAGGAACCGGAGCTGCCGGAGGACGGGTCCGGGGCCGGCGGGACGGTCGCGGCGGGCGAGCTGTGCTCGGGCGCCGGAGTGCCGGACGGGTGGCTGCTCGGGGTGGACGAGGGCGTCCCGGCCGAGCCGCCGCCGGAGCGGCCCTCCCCGGTGCCGCCCGCCCCGCCGGTACCGCCGGAGCCCGCCGTACCGCCCGACCCGCCCGGGCCACCGCCCGGGTGCGGCACGGGACTTGTGTTCGCACCGCCCGCCGAACCGCCGCCCGGACCGCCGTCGGGAGCGCCCGACCCCGGCACCGGGACCACCCCGGCCACCGCGCCGTTCGCCCCCTGGGCCGCCTCGCCGGGCGCCGTCACGGTGGCCCCGTTCGCCCCGCCCTCGCCCTGGAGGCCCCCCGGCCGCTCCGGATGGCCCGAGGCCCCGCCCGGGTGCCCGGCCCCCGGCGAGGCCGAGGGCCCGCCCGTCGCCCCCGGCCGGGCCGCCGGACCGGCCTGCCCGACCGGCGCCACGCCGTGCTTCTCCTCCGCCGCCGGGCCGACGGACATGCACCCGGTCAGCCCGAGCCCGGTCACCGTCAGCAGCGCCGCCGCCCGCACCGCGCGCGAGCGCGGGAGCGCCGCCGCCCGCCCCGGAGCCGTACGCGCCGCGGCCAGCCGCACCCGCACCGCCCGTACCGCCCGCACCGTCCGTGCCGCCCGTACCGAAGCCACTGAGGTCCCTCTCTACCGCCCCACCCGGGCCGCCCACTCGCGCGCGGCCGCTTTTGGTGCCCAACGCGCGCCCGGCCCGGCGGGACACGGGCAGCGCCCAAGCTCGCCCGGGTCGGGAGGGCGCACCGGCCCCTCCCGGGGGCTTCCGGCGCCCCGCTCAGCCCCAGAGGGCCGAGGCCAGCTCCGCGCCCGCGTAGACCGCGGCCAGCCCGGCCGCCACGCTGCCGGCCGCGTTGGCCAGCGCGTACCGTCCGGCGCCGGTCTCGGCCAGCCGCAGGGTCTCGTACGAGAAGGTCGAGTAGGTGGTCAGCGCCCCGCAGAGCCCCGTCCCCAGCAGCAGCTGGACCTGCGAGGAGGCCGCGCCCGCCGCCACCGCGCCGGTCACCAGCCCGAGGACCAGGCAGCCGACCACGTTCACCGTGAACGTCCCCCACGGGAACACCGAGTCGTGCCGGGACTGCACCGCCCGGTCGGTCAGGTACCGCAGCGGCGCGCCGACCACCGCGCCCGCCACCACCAGCAGCCAGTTCACTCCGCCGTCTCCCCCCGGCCCGGATCCCGGCCCGCGTCCCGGCCCGGCTCCGCCGCCGGCCCCCGGCCCGCGTAGGTCACGACCTCGCAGCGGTCCAGCAGCACCAGCCCCTCCGCCACCATCCCGTCCAGCTGCGGCAGGAACGCCCGCACCCGCTCCTCCTCGTCCACGATCACCACCGCCACCGGCAGGTCCTCGCTCAACGACAGCAGCCGCGTGGTGTGCACCAGCGACGAGGCCCCGAACCCCTCGATCCCCCGGAACACGCTCGCCCCGGCCAGCCCGGCCGCCCGGGCCCGGTGCACGATCTCGCTGTACAGCGGGCGGTGCTGCCACCGGTCGTTCTCCCCGACCAGCACGGTCAACCGGAGCGCCGGCCCGCTCAGCCGGCTCACCGCACGCCCCCGCCGGGCGCCGTCGCGCCCCGTTCGGCCCCGCGGCGGACGGCCCGGTGCACCAGACGCCGGGTCAGCCCGGCCGCCGCCCACACCGCGAACAGCGCGCCCGCCAGCGTCAGCCCGAGGTACGCCACGGCGGGCCCCGGCCGGCCGCCCTCCAGCAGGCGGCGGACGTCCACCGCGTACGTCGAGAAGGTGGTGAACCCGCCCAGCACCCCGGTGCCGAAGAACGGCCGCACCAGCGGATGCGCCTGGCGCCCCTCGGTGATCACCACCAGGAACACCCCGATCACCGCGCAGCCGACCACGTTGACCAGCAGCGTCGTCCACGGGAAGGCCGACGGCCCGGTCCGCCAGCCGAGCCCGGCCGCGTACCGGGCGACCGCCCCGATCGCCCCGCCCAGCGCGACGACCGCCACCGCCCGCCCCTGCCCGCGCAGCACCGGCGGCCGGGCCCGGCCGAGCCGTCCGCCGGGGGCCGGCGCCGCGCCCGACGGCAGCACCCGGGCCGGTCCGTCCGCCGCGGTGCCCCCGGGCGCGGCGCCGTCCGCGGCGTCGTCCACGGCGCCCTCCGAAGTCGTCACAGCCCCATCAAACACCGGCCCCCGCCACCTGGCACACCGTCATCCGGCACCGGACAATGATCCGGTGGAGATGACCCGGGAAGAGTTCGAATCGCTGGTCGGCGACGCCCTCGACCAGATCCCCCCGCAGCTCGCGGCCATGATGGACAACGTCGCGATCTTCGTCGAGGACGAGCCCGACCCGAGCGACCCCGAGCTGCTCGGCCTCTACGAGGGGACCCCGCTCACCGAGCGCGGCGAGTGGTACGCGGGCGTCCTGCCCGACCGCATCCTGATCTACCGCGGCCCCACTCTGCGCCACTGCGACACCCACGAGCAGGTGGTCGAGGAGGTCCGCACCACCGTCATCCACGAGGTCGCCCACCACTTCGGCTTCGACGACCACGAACTGGACGAGCTGGGCTGGTCCTGACCCCCGCCCACGGGCCCCGCCCCCCACCCGGCCGAAACCCGTTTTGGCGATCCGCCCCGCATCCCATATGCTTCTCGACGTCCCCGAACGCTGGGAACAGCGGGACAGGCCACAAGCCCTCATCGTCTAGTGGCCCAGGACGCCGCCCTTTCAAGGCGGTAGCACGGGTTCGAATCCCGTTGGGGGCACGCAGTACCGTAGTAAAGTGCAGTGCGCAAGACCGCAAGACCCTGAGTGGTTCGCCACTTCTAGGTCCCGTGGAGCAGTTGGTTAGCTCGCCACCCTGTCAAGGTGGAGGTCGCGGGTTCAAGTCCCGTCGGGATCGCTCGTCTCGCAAGAGACGGTGCAGTACGGCCAGGTAGCTCAGTTGGTACGAGCGTCCGCCTGAAAAGCGGAAGGTCGCCGGTTCGACCCCGGCCCTGGCCACAACCCGGAAGCCCCCGTAGCGAATTCGCTACGGGGGCTTCGCCGTTCTCCCGCCCCACCGGCCGACTAGGCGAAGACCTCGATCGCGCACCTGGCCGCGCCGCTGCGTCGGATGCGGGCGTCGCTGGTGACCAGGGGGACGGCGAGGGTCTCGGCGAGTGCCACGTACTGGGCGTCGTAGGCGCTGATGTTGTGGTGGAGCTCCCGGACCCGCTGCCAGAGGACCAGCGTCTCGTGCTTGGTGACGGCGAGCGCCTGGTAGTCGGCGATCGCCTTCTCCGCCTCCTTCGCCGTGAGCTTCCCGCCCCGGACCATGCCGAACAGGGCCGAGACGAGCTCGTAGTCGAGCAGGCCCGGGGCGGCGAGCACATCCAGGTCGCGGAGCCGGGCGCGGACGGCGTGGCCGGCCGGGCCGTGGTCGGCGAGTGCCCGGACCAGGGCCGAGCAGTCCACGACGACGGTGGAGGTCACCGGCGCTCCCGGCCCTCGTCGATCGCCGAGAGGATGTCGGCGGTGCTGATCTCGGTTCGGGCCTCCCGGTCGAGCCTGGTCATCATCTCGGCGAGCGACGGGGTGGCCGCCTCGCGGGTGACGAGGTCGAGCAGGTAGGCCTGGAGGCTCTTTCCGGCCTGCGCGGCCTTCAGCTTGAGGGTGTCCAGGATCGGGTCCGGGACTTCGCGAATGGTGATGGCTGTCATGCCTGCATTTTAGCTGCACCAGCTGCATATTGCTGGCACTTCCGGGTGGGCGACCGTTTCCCCCTGGAGGGGGAGGGGGTACCGCCCGCGGGACGATCCGGCGGGGTGGGGCGGCGCGGGACCGTGGACGGCATGGAGACGACACGGGACACGGGGTGGAACCGGGTGGCGCGGGGCGCCGGGTACGCGGCGGCGGGGTGGGCGGTGGCCTTCGCGCTGGTGCACGTGTACTGGCTGGCGGACGGGCGGCTGGGGCTGCCGGACGGGCTGTCGGTGTGGAGCAGCACGCCGCTGCTGGTGATCGACGTGATCGCGATCCCGCTGTGCGCGGTGGCCGCGGCGGTGGCGCTGGCGCCGGTGCGGCGGTGGGGTGCCCGGGTGCCGGCCCGGCTGCTGGGCTTCGCGCTGTGGGGCACCACCGCGCTGCTGGTGCTGCACGCCGCGCCGTCGGTGCCGGACTGGATCGCACTGGCCACCGGCGGCCGGTCGGGGGCCGGGCTGGACGCGATGGCCCGGTTCGCGACCTTCGGCTACGAGCCGTTCTTCCTGGCGGGCGGCCTGCTGTTCGCGGTCGTCTCGGCCGCCCGGCTCACCGTCCGCCGGGCGGCGGCACGGTGAGCCGGGCGGTGGGGCCGGGCGGCGTTGACCGTGTTCCTGGCGCCTGAGTAGGGTCGCGGACGGCGGGCTCGGTTCCGTCGAGCCCGCCATCCGGCCCGGTCAGGTGGTCAGGAGGTCCGGAGCCAGCTGTCGGTGCTGCTCACCACCGAGCCGTCCGCCGCGTACTGGGTGATCTTCGCGGCGTCGGTGCCCGGCTTCGCCACCACGCCGTAGTAGCGGAACGGGGAGTCCCCGACGGCGACCGGCACCGCCTCGGTGGTGCCGCCGGTCTTCCAGTCGACCGCGACCTTCGCGACCTCGGCCCGGACCCCTTCGATCACCACCGGCGGGATGCCCGTCGCGTGCTTGAGGCCGAGCGACGCGCCGCCGACCGCGGCCGGGTACCCGCCCGGGGAGGAGACCGCGTGCACGGAGTCGTCGGCCTGCCGCTTGCCGTCCACCGTGTAGTAGTAGTTCACCTCGTCGATGCCCGCGTCCCAGTTGCTGTCGACGTCGCTCTGCCTGACCGGCTTCACGTCCGGGTTGACGGCGTACCGCTCCGCCCGGATCAGCTGCGCCTGCTTGAGGGCGCCCTCCTTCGTGGGGGAGGTCGGCCACAGCGCCACCCAGGCCTCCCAGGCGTGGCCGTTCGCGGTGCCCTCGCCGACCTTGACCCGGGTGGGGTTGAACGGGTCCCGGGCGCCGGGCGCCTTCGGGGTGGCCGTGCCGCCCGCTGAGCCGGGGACGGCCACGTCGGTGGCCGAGGCCGCGACCACGGTCGAGACGGCCTGCCGGCCGCGCTCGCCGAGCACCGCCGTCCCCCCGGCGATCCCGGCGACCAGCGCCGCCGCCACCCCGGCGGTCAGCAGCCGTCGGCGCCGCAGCCGCCGCCGGCCGCCGGCGACCAGCCGGTCGTACGGGACCGTCCCGGTCTCGACGCTGCCGGCCAGTTCGCCCAGGGCCCGTACGGTGGCCGGCTCGTCGCCGCCCGCCTCGTCCCCGGGCAGGTACTGGTTGCTCATCTTGCCCCTCCGATGCTCGTCAGTCCGATGAGTGAGGAGGCCCCGCGGAGTTTGGCCAGCCCTCGGGCCGCCTGGCTCTTCACCGTCCCGACCGAGCAGCCCATGGCCTCCGCGGTCTGGGTCTCGCTGAGGTCCTCCCAGTAGCGCAGCACCACGGCCTGGCGCTGCCGCGGCGGCAGGGCGCCGAGCGCGGCGAGCAGCACGGCCCGGTCGTCCGGGTCGGTGCCGGCCGGCGCGGGCCGGTCCGGGAACTCGGTGACCGGGTACTCGACCAGCCGCCGCCGGAACCGCCGGGCGTGCTCGTTGATCACGATCCGGCGCACGTAGGCGTACGGATCGTCCGCGGCGCGCACCCTGTTCCAGGCCGCGTACGCCCGTTCCAGCGCCTGCTGGACCAGGTCCTCGGCGCCGTGCCGGTCCCCCGCGAGCAGGTACGCCGTCCTGAGCAGCCGTGACCAGGCGCTGCCGACGAACGTCCGGAACTCCTCGTCCCGGGCGGTCTTGTGGGCTCCCATGAGCACCTCCTCACCCCCCAGAGCCCGGGACGGCCGTGGACCGTTGCCCGGCGTTCGCGATTCGCCGCTCACGGCTGTGACACTGGAGGGGCTCGAAAACCGAGGTGCGCTCCGCCGTGCCTCCTTGCGAACCTAGAGGGATGCCCGCAGTGAGTTCTCCCGCAGTCCAGTCCGCCACCGTACCCGCCGAGGGCGGCCCCGGAATCGGCGAGCTGGCCGCCCGTCTGCCCGAGCTGACCCTGCGCGACCAGGTGCGGATCGGGCGCCGGCTGGAGGGGGCCCGTCGGGTCCGCAAGCCCGAGGCCCGGCAGAAGGTCGCCGCCGAGATCGCCGCCGACATCGACCGCGCCGAACTGGTCGTCGAGCGCCGCCGGAAGGCCGTGCCGGAGATCGGCTATCCCGCCGAGCTCCCGGTCAGCCAGAAGAAGGACGAGATCCTGGCGGCGATCCGGGACCACCAGGTGGTGATCGTCGCGGGCGAGACCGGCTCCGGCAAGACCACCCAGATCCCGAAGATCTGCCTGGAGCTGGGCCGCGGCGTGCGCGGCCTGGTCGGCCACACCCAGCCGCGCCGGATCGCCGCCCGCACGGTGGCGGAGCGGGTCGCGGAGGAGCTGGACAGCCCGCTCGGCGAGGCGGTCGGCTGGAAGGTCCGGTTCACCGACCAGGTCGGCCAGGACACCCTGGTCAAGCTGATGACGGACGGCATCCTGCTCGCGGAGATCCAGACCGACCGCGACCTGCACCAGTACGACACCCTGATCATCGACGAGGCGCACGAGCGCAGCCTCAACATCGACTTCATCCTCGGCTACGTCAAGCAGCTGCTCCCCCGCCGCCCGGACCTCAAGGTCGTGATCACCTCCGCGACCATCGACCCGGAGCGCTTCGCCCGCCACTTCGGCGACGCCCCGATCGTCGAGGTCTCCGGGCGCACCTACCCGGTGGAGGTCCGCTACCGGCCGCTCGCCGAGGACGGTGACGACGAGGCGGACGAGGTCGACCGCGACCGGGACCGGGACCGGGACCAGGTCCAGGCGATCTGCGAGGCCGCCGAGGAGCTCCAGGCCGAGGGCCCGGGCGACATCCTGGTCTTCCTCTCCGGCGAGCGCGAGATCCGCGACACCGCGGACGCCCTCGACAAGCTGAAGCTGAAGAACACCGAGGTCCTGCCGCTGTACGCCCGGCTCAGCTCGGTCGAGCAGCACAGGGTCTTCCAGCGCTCGCGCAGCCGCCGGATCGTGCTGGCCACCAACGTCGCCGAGACCTCGCTGACCGTCCCCGGCATCAAGTACGTGATCGACCCGGGCACCGCCCGGATCTCCCGCTACAGCCACCGCACCAAGGTGCAGCGGCTGCCGATCGAGGCGATCAGCCAGGCCAGCGCCAACCAGCGCAAGGGCCGCTGCGGCCGCACCTCGGACGGCATCTGCATCCGGCTCTACTCGGAGGAGGACTTCCTCTCCCGCCCCGAGTTCACCGACGCCGAGATCCTGCGCACCAACCTGGCCTCGGTGATCCTCCAGATGACCGCGGCCGGCCTCGGCGACATCGCCGCCTTCCCGTTCCTGGACCCGCCGGACTCGCGCAACATCAAGGACGGCGTCCACCTGCTGCACGAGCTGGGCGCGCTGGACCCGGACGAGAAGGACCCGCGCAAGCGCCTGACCGCGCTCGGCCGCAAGCTCGCCCAGCTCCCGGTGGACCCGCGGATGGCCCGCATGGTGCTGGAGGCGGACCGCAACGGCTGCGTCCGCGACGTCATGGTGATCGCCGCCGCGCTCTCCATCCAGGACCCGCGCGAGCGCCCGGCCGAGAAGCGCCAGGCCGCCGACGAGCGGCACAAGCGGTTCAACTCGGAGACCTCCGACTTCCTCTCCTACCTGGCGATGTGGCGCTACGTCCGGGAGCAGCAGCGGGAGCTCTCCTCCTCGGCGTTCCGCCGGATGTGCAAGTCGGAGTTCCTCAACTACCTGCGGATACGGGAGTGGCAGGACATCTACGTCCAGCTGCGCACCGTCGCCAAGCAGTTGGGCGTCACGATCGAGGAGCCGCACGAGGACGCCGAGCCGGACGCCGACCGGATCCACCAGTCGCTGCTGGCCGGCCTGCTCTCCCACATCGGCCTGTTCGACGTGGAGAAGCGCGAGTACGGCGGCGCGCGCGGCGCCCGCTTCGCGGTCTTCCCGGGCTCCGGCCTGTTCAAGAAGCCGCCGCGCTGGGTGATGTCGGCCGAGCTGGTGGAGACCTCCCGGCTCTGGGCGCGGATCAACGCGAAGATCGAGCCGGAGTGGGTCGAGCCGCTGGCCGGCCACCTGATCAAGCGGAGCTACAGCGAGCCGCACTGGGAGAAGAAGGCCGGCGCCGTCATGGCGTACGAGAAGGTGACCCTCTACGGGATGCCGGTCGTCGCCCAGCGCAAGGTCAACTACGGGCGGATCGACCCGGAGCTCTGCCGCGAGCTGTTCATCCGCAACGCGCTGGTCGAGGGCGACTGGGAGACCCACCACCGGTTCTTCGCGGAGAACCGCAAGCTGCTCGGCGAGGTCGAGGAGCTGGAGAACCGGGCCCGCCGCCGGGACATCATGGTCGACGACCAGACCCTGTTCGAGTTCTACGACGCCCGGCTGCCCGAGGAGGTCGTCTCCACCCGGCACTTCGACTCCTGGTGGAAGAAGGCCCGGCACGAGCAGCCGGACCTGCTGAACTTCGAGAAGTCGATGCTGATCAACGACGCCGCGGGCGGCGTCACCGAGGCCGACTACCCGGACCACTGGCAGCAGGGCAAGCTCCGCTTCAAGCTGACCTACCAGTTCGAGCCGGGCAGCGACGCGGACGGCGTGACGGTGCACATCCCGCTGCCGGTGCTCAACCAGGTCACCGCGGAGGGCTTCGACTGGCAGATCCCCGGTCTGCGGGAGGAGCTGGTCACCGCGTACATCAAGTCGCTGCCGAAGGCGGTCCGCCGCAACTTCGTCCCGGCGCCGGACTTCGCCAAGGCGGCGCTGCGCGCGGTGAAGGACCGCCAGGAACCGCTCCTCCCGGCCCTGGAGCACGCCCTGAAGCGCCTGACGGCGGTCACCGTGCCCCCGGAGGCCTGGGACGACGAACGGGTCCCCGACCACCTCAAGGTGACCTTCCGGGTGGTGGACGGGCGCCGCAAGCTCGCCGAGTCCAAGGACCTGGAGGAGCTGCGGCTGAAGCTCAAGCCCAAGCTCAAGGAGACGCTCTCCTCGGCCGCCTCCGGCCAGGGCATCGAGCAGAGCGGGCTGACCGCCTGGCCGGCCTCGCTGCCGGTGCTCCAGCGCACCTTCGAGCAGCGCTCGCGCGGCCACTCGATGCGCGCCTACCCGGCGCTGGTGGACGAGGGGCCGTCGGTCGGCGTCAAGCTGTTCGACACCCCGGAGGCGCAGGCCCGGTCGATGTGGGAGGGGACGCGGCGGCTGCTGACGCTGACCACCAACTCCCCGGCCAAGTCGATCCAGGGCCGGCTGGGCAACCAGGCGAAGCTGGCGCTCTCGCACAGCCCGCACGGTTCGATCACCGCCCTGTTCGAGGACGTGGTGTCGGCCGCGACGGACCGGCTGATGGCCCTGAACGGCGGCCCGGCCTGGGACGAGGCGGCCTTCGGGAAGCTGCACGACAAGGTGCGCGCGGACCTGTACGACCTGTCCGCGGACACCACCCTGAAGACGGCCACCGCGCTGATCGCCTTCCACAAGGCCTCGACCCGGCTGAAGTCGGTGAGCAGCCCGGTGCTGCTGAACGCGGTGAACGACGTCCGGCTGCACCTGGCCTCGCTGGTGCACCCGGGCTTCGTGACGGCCACCGGCTGGCAGCGGCTGCCGGACCTCAAGCGCTACCTGCTGGCGGTGGACCGCCGCCTGGAGGCGCTGCCCAACCACCCGCAGCGGGACGCCCAGCAGCTGCTGAAGGTGCAGCAGGTCCAGCAGGCGTACGGGGAGCTGCTGGCGGCGGTGCCGGCCGGGCACCAGCCGTCCGCGGAGGTGCGGGCGATCCGCTGGATGATCGAGGAGCTGCGGGTCAGCTTCTTCGCCCAGTCGCTGGGCACGCCGAGCCCGGTCTCGGAGAAGCGGATCATGAAGGCGATGGACGCGGCGCGGGCGACGCTCTGACCCGGGCGGGGGCGGGTGACCGCCCCCGCCGGTGCTGTGAGCTGCGGACGGGTGCGGGTGGGCGTTCAGGAGCCAGTTCGACCTGGGGGCCCACCATGGGCTACAGTCTGTCTTGTTCGCAGCGCGGCAAGCGAGTGAACGAGATCAGGAAACCCTGGTCCCGTGGAGCAGTTGGTTAGCTCGCCACCCTGTCAAGGTGGAGGTCGCGGGTTCAAGTCCCGTCGGGATCGCCGCAACGCGAGAGGCCCGGAACCGTCAGGTTCCGGGCCTCTCGCTTTTGGTCGTTCGGCCCTTTACCCCGAGTAGGTCTAGACCACAAGTGACAGACCGTGTGACGGTCGTCACCCGGTCCCCTCCGGAGCCGGCCTCGTGGAGCCCTCTCCGGAACCCTGTTAATTTAATATGTAAAATTGTACAGCTATTCACTGTAAATCCCCCCCACCCCACGCGCATCAAATCGTTATCCGGAGTTCAACATTCCGACCACTCGGCCGACGCCCGAACACCCTCGGGCGGGCACGACAAAGGGGCCGCTTACCGGACCCGGCGGAGTCCGGTAAGCGGCCCCTTTAAAAGAGCCTTCGGCCTATCAGGCCTCAGTACGCTGGGCGGGAATCCCAGCCAGCAGAGCGCGCACCTCCGCCTCACGGTAACGGCGGTGACCACCGAGCGTGCGAATCGACGTCAGCTTGCCTGCCTTGGCCCAGCGGGTGACCGTCTTCGGGTCCACGCGGAACATGGTGGCAACCTCTGCCGGCGTCAGCAGCGGCTCAGCATCAGGGGTACGAGCGGTCATGAGCGGCCTCCTCGGGAGAACCGAACCAGGGCGGTTCTATCCTTCAAATTCTGCACCTTGGCCCGCGATGCCCGAAATGGCATAGACGGGCCGAGTCGGTTATAGGACGAACGGCTTGTCCTGGTGTCTACAACTACACCATCCGTCCAGCCCTATCGACCAAACCGCCAAAATTGACCCCTCACGGGTTCAAGGCCGACGGATGGCGATGGACCACCCCATAGCGGACAGTCACATAGTGATGACATCCGGTTACGAGGGGACCAGACCCTCCGTTTCCCCGCAAAGCACGCATCGACTCCAGAACCACCCAAAAGTGGGCACGCTCACGTGAAGTTGGGCTGGTTGTCCCATTTTTGCACATAGGGGTAAGTTCGCGTCAACGGTGAGTAGTGTCACGTTCGGCAGCTATTGACCCGAACCGGGACCTTGGTCATCCGATGTGCAGCCCTTAGGACTCTTACAGTCATACACGCGCGGTCGGACGTCAGTTCGCGTGCCGCAGCGCCAGCACCCGGCGCCACCGCACCGTCAGCTCCCCGTGGACCCGCAGCGCCTCCGCGGTGTCCCCGGCCCGCAGCGCCCGCAGCCCCTCCTCCAGCTCCCCCGCCGAACGGTCCGCCAGGAGCCGCTCCGGGCCCAGCAGATGCACCAGGCCCCCGTAGTCCAGCTCCACCAGCGAGCGCGGGTGGAACTCCTCCAGCCAGCGCCCGACCCGCTCCGCGCCCCGCACCAGGTCCCCGTCCGGCGCCGCCTCGCGCAGCGCCCGGAAGGCCCGCGCCACCCGTCGGCGCGCCTGCGCCATCGGCACCAGGTAGAACAGCGCCGCCGGCCGGCCGCCCCGCTCCCCTCCCCCGCCCGGGCCGTCCACCGACCCCTCCCCGCCCGGCCCCTCCCCGCCCGGCACGAAGCAGCGGTCCTCGTCCCCGAACGGCAGGAACCAGTGCACCGGCACCTCCCACCGGCTGGTCAGGATCCACGGCCGGGCGTCCGGGTGCTCGGCCCGCCAGCGCTCCCGGTCCGCCTCGGCGGCCGCCCGGGCCACCGGCGGCAGCGCGGTGTCCAGCAGCGCCACCGGCGCCCCGGCCCGCAGCTCCTCCAGCGCCTGCCAGCTGCGCAGCCTGGTCGCCCACGGGCAGACGTACAGGACGCCGTCCACCAGCCGCAGGTACGCCCGCCCGCTCTCCCGCTCGGGCAGTGCCCGGGGCGTGCGGGCGGCCAGCCCGGCGAGCGCCTCCCGCTGCTCCTCCAGCACCGCCGCCGCCACTGGCTGGGCCGGCTCCGCGGCATCCGGCCCGTGCTCCGCCGCCCAGGCCTGCCAGCGTGCCCGGTCGGGCTCCGGGTAGGCGGCCAGCGGCTCGTAGACCCGCAGGTGGGCCGCGTAGGGCGGCTGTACGGAGGTACGTACGACGGTCACGTCCTGCATGGTCGCACGCGCCGCGCGGCCCCGGGAGAGCGCGCCCCCGCACCGTTCGCGCCCGCACTCCGCACCGCCGTCCGTCTCACCCCTCGGACGTCCGGCCCCGGCTCGGGCAAGACGCCGGACCGGCGGCGCGCCCCCGACTACGCTTCGCCCTAGGCGCCCGCACCACAGCAGCGGGCCTTCAATACTGGAGTCACCACAGTGACCGACGTACAGACCCCCGCCACGCACCCCGCACCCGGCGTGCTCAGCAGGATCTTCCGTACCGAGCAGGACGGCGCCCCCGGCGACGGTCACGAGCAGGTCGTCCTCTGCCACGACCGCAGCTCGGGTCTGAAGGCGATCATCGCCATCCACTCGACCGCCCTGGGCCCGGCCCTCGGCGGCACCCGCTTCTTCCCGTACGCCTCCGAGGAGGCGGCGCTGGAGGACGCGCTGAACCTGTCCCGCGGGATGTCCTACAAGAACGCGCTGGCCGGGCTGGACCTTGGCGGCGGCAAGGCCGTCATCATCGGCGACCCGAACAAGGACAAGAACGAGGCGATGCTCCGGGCCTACGGCCGCTTCGTCGAGTCCCTGCGCGGCCGCTACATCACCGCCTGCGACGTGGGCACCTACGTCCAGGACATGGACGTCATCGCCCGCGAGACCGAGTTCGTGACCGGCCGCTCGCCCGAGCACGGCGGCGCCGGCGACTCGTCCATCCTGACCGCCTTCGGCGTCTTCCAGGGCATGCGCGCCACCGCCCAGGCCCGCTGGGGCCAGCCGACCCTGCGCGGCAAGCGGGTCGGCGTCGCGGGCGTCGGCAAGGTCGGCCACTACCTGGTCGGCCACCTCGTCGCGGACGGCGCCACGGTCGTCGTCACCGACCCCTTCGAGGCCGCCGTCAACCGCGTGCGCGCGGCCCACCCCGAGGTCGAGGTGGTCGCCGACACCGCCGCCCTGCTCCAGGCGAAGCTGGACGTCTACGCCCCCTGCGCCCTCGGCGGCGCGCTGACCGACGACGTCGTCGCGGCGCTGGGCGGCTTCGGCACCTCGATCGTCTGCGGCGCGGCCAACAACCAGCTGTCCCACCCGGGCGTCGAGAAGGACCTCGCCGACCGCGGCATCCTCTACGCCCCGGACTACCTGGTGAACTCCGGCGGCGTCATCCAGGTCGCCGACGAGATCGACGGCTTCAACTTCGAGCGGGCCAAGAACAAGGCCACGAAGATCTTCGACACCACCCTGGAGATCTTCACCCGGGCGACGGCCGACGGCGTCCCGCCGGCGGTCGCGGCCGACCGCCTGGCCGAGAAGCGGATGCGCGAGATCAGCGCCCTGCGCACGGTGCTGCTGCCCGGCGCCCGCCGCGGCTGACGGGTCACCAGCCGACCCCGTGGCGCGCGGGGGGCCGTCCCAGTGGCCCCCCGCGCATCACGATGTGGAACCGGATTCTCACTTCTCCGGCCGAACGGGTGATCCGAAGCCCCCCTAGGGGGGATAATCAGTCCTGGAACGACGGACCCAAGACACCTCTGGACAGCGCGCAAAACGCCGCAAAACCTCCCTTGACCTGGGAAGACCTGGTCGCGGGTGCGGTCGGTGCGCGCCACGTCACACTGACGACGTACCGTCCAGCGGCGGAAACAGGTACCGTTAATGCTCCAAGGGACGGTCCTCCCATTCGGGCAGGCCGGTCCTGATCATGAACACGTGTCAGACTCGGGGCCGTGAGCCCCATCGTTGAGGGGGTCGACCCATGGGGCGCGGCCGGGCCAAGGCCAAGCAGACGAAGGTCGCCCGCGAGCTGAAGTACAACAGCGGCGGGTTCGACGCTAACCGTCTGTCCAACGAGCTGGGCGTATCGCCGTCCACCGCTTCGATCGAGCCGGAGCCGATCGAGGAGGAGGAGGACGACGACCCGTACGCGGAGTACGCCGCCCGCTACGCCGACCTCGACGACGACGGCGACACCGAGCCGGGCACCGGGCCGTCGCAGGCCTCCCGCCGCTCGTAACAAGCAGTCCCGCCGGACCGGTCCGGGCGCCCTGGGCGCCGGGCCGGTCTTCGGCGTTCCCGCGTACGGCGGTCGCCCCGCGGGCCGGTCCTGATCCGCCCGTACACCAGCGCCGGGTTGCGTGCCAGGCACGCCTCGGGGCCGACCCCGAGCCGCTCCGCGACGCCCGGCC
>NZ_JBSFJC010000081.1:0-40538 GCF_053597855.1 Kitasatospora sp. NPDC001225 | reverse complement strand
GGGGCGGGCGCGGGTGCGCGTACGGGTCAGTAGGCCTGGTAGCCGAACAGGTCGACGATCAGGTGCAGCGGAGCACCGCTCGCGTTGTAGAACGACACCTTGCCGTCCTTGACCGGAACGACCACCTGGTTGGGGATCGTCTCGCCGGGCAGGAAGTTCAGGTTCGAGGCGTTCGGCGCCGCGTCACCGTGCGGGTAGACGGTCAGGTGCCCGTCGGTGCCCGGCTCGGTGACCGTCACGTTCAGGGTCACCGCAGCGGCGTTCGGGATCTCGCCGACCGGGACGTCCACCGTGCCCCAGGCCGGGACGGTGGCCGCCGGGCGGACGCCCGACTCCCAGTAGGTGTCCTGGCGGGTGTCGAGGACCCGGATCGGGCCGGCCGGGCGGTAGCTGACCTTGCCCTCGGTGGCGTAGTAGCCCGCGAGGTCGGCGATCAGGTGCACGGTACCGCCGGAGACGTTCTGGAAGGACACCTTGCCGTCCTTCACCGGCACCGTCACCAGGTTCGGAATCGTCCGCCCGGCCGTCCAGTTGAGGTTCGACGCGTTCGGCGCCTTGTCACCGTGCGGGAAGACGGTGAGGTGACCGTCGGCCTGCGGCTCGGTCACCGTCACGTTCATCGTCACGGCGGTGACGCCGGTCGCCGGCACGCCCGCGACACCGGCCACCGGGAGGTCGACGGTGCCCCCGGCCGGAACCGCCTGCGCCGCCGGGGCGCCGATCGGCGCCCGGGTGTCCAGCAGCCGGGTCGGACCCTGGGCGTGGAACAGCGAACCCTTCGGGCTGTAGTAGCCCGCCAGGTCGGCGATCAGCTGCACCGTGCCGCCGGAGGCGTTGTAGAACGACACCTTCCCGTCCGTCACCGGAACCGTGACCAGGTTCGGGATCGTCCGCCCGGCGGGCCAGTTCAGGTTCGACGAGTTGGGCGCCGCGTCCCCGTGCGGGTACACGGTGAGGTGCCCGGCCTCCTGCGGGTCGGTGACCGTCACGTTCATCGTCACGGCGGTGACACCGGACGCCGGGACCCCGGCCACGCCGGCCACCTGGAGGTCGACGGTGCCCCAGGCCGGGACGGGCTGCGCCGTCGGGACGCCGATCGGCTGACGGGTGTCCAGCAGCCGGGTCGGACCGGCCGGGGTGAACGCGCTGCCGATGTCGAGCATCTCGTAGGCACCGCGGTCGCGGAAGCCGCTGCCCGTACCGGTGTTGGCGACCGTCGGGTCGTCCACCGGGGCCTGGCCGCCGCGGTCGGTCGGCAGCATGCCCGGGGCGGTCTCGTCCGCCGAGTCGATCCGGTGGTCGACCGGGGCGTCCGGGCCCTTCGGCACGTAGGTCAGGGCGACGAAGTCGTGCACGCCCTGGCCGGTGTTCGCGGTGAGCTGGTCCTGGGTGCCGAAGGCGGCGCCGGCCCAGCTGTAGGGCGCGCCGCCGCTGCGCGGGTCGATCAGGTTGTAGTCGACCTTGGTGCCCGCGGTGGCGTTCGCCCCGACGGTGATCCCGGTGGCGGCGGCCGGGGTGGCGCAGGCCGCGTTCTGGTTCTTCGCGGTGTTCACCACGTTGTTCTCGACCACCGCGCCGGTCGAGCCGCCGTCCAGCACGATCCCGGCGAAGCAGGACGAGGTGACGGTGTTGGCCACCACGACGGTGTTCGGCGCGTCCTTGACCAGGATCCCGGTCATGTCGGGCACGTAGTTGGCCTGGACCACGTTGGTGGTCAGGACGGTCCCGGTGGAGCCGCCGTCGACCTGGAGCAGCGGGCCGGGCGCGTAGCTGAAGTCGCCGCGGGCCCAGGTGACCTTGTCGGAGGCGTCGGTGATCCGCACGCCGCCGCCCGAGGCCGCGATGTTCGTGAAGGAGACGTCGTGCCCGCCGTCGACCACGACGGCCGGACGCTGGTTGCTCAGCACCGTCAGGTTCTCGAAGCGCAGGTGGTCGGCGCCCTTGACCACGATGGCGCTGTCCGGGTGGTTCGGCGCCCCGCCGCTGAGCGAGGCGACGCCGCCCGACGAGTACTGCTGGGCCTGGCTGCGGAAGGTGATCGGGGCGTCGGCGGTGCCGGAGCGGGTCACGGTCACCGCGGTGTCGACGTAGGACCCGGCCGCGATCTCGACGGTCTGCCCCGGCTGGACGACCGCCGCGGCGGCCGCGACGTGGCAGAACGGCGCCGACTGGGCGCCGCCGCCGCTGTCGGTGCAGTTCGCACCCGCGGCGTTGCTGACGTAGAGCGTGCCGCCCGCCGCGGCCGCGCCGCTCGCGACGACGGCCGGCAGACCGACCGCCCCGAGCAGCGTCACGCCGGCGGCGAGGGCCGTACGGAGTCTGGAAATGGGAACCCCCCTGGGCATTGTGCAGCGCTGATGACGCTTTCCGGCCCCCCTGTGTCCTGAACTGATCGGCTGGAGGGCGGAGCGGATCATTCCACAGCGGAAGGGGCCGCGCCAACGACAAATCCGCAGGCCACCGCACCGCACGCGAACGGCCCCGGAGTCGAGCGCGGGGGCTCGGCTCGGGGCCGTCGGGGCGGGCGCGGGTGCGCGTACGGGTCAGTAGGCCTGGTAGCCGAACAGGTCGACGATCAGGTGCAGCGGAGCACCGCTCGCGTTGTAGAACGAGACCCTGCCGTCCTTGACCGGAACGACCACCTGGTTCGGGATCGTCTCGCCCGGCAGGAAGTTCAGGTTCGAGGCGTTCGGCGCCGCGTCACCGTGCGGGTAGACGGTCAGGTGCCCGTCGGTGCCCGGCTCGGTGACCGTCACGTTCAGGGTCACCGCGGTGACGTTCGGGATCTCGCCGACCGGGATCTCCACCGTGCCCCAGGCCGGGACGGTGCCCGCGGGGCGGGCCTCCGAGTCCCAGTTGGCGTCCTGGCGGGTGTCGAGGAGCCGGTACGGGCCGGCCGGGCGGTAGCTGACCTTGCCCTCGGCGCTGTAGTAGCCGGCGAGGTCGGCGATCAGGTGCACGGTGCCGCCGGAGGCGTTGTAGAACGAGACCTTGCCGTCCTTCACCGGCACCGTCACCAGGTTCGGGATCGTGCGCCCGGCCGTCCAGTTGAGGTTGGAGGCGTCCGGCGCCTTGCCGCCGTGCGGGTAGACGGTCAGGTGCCCGTCCTGCTCCGGGTCGGTGACCGTCACGTTCATCGTCACGGCGGTGACACCGGCCGCCGGGACGCCCGCGACGGCGGTGACCGGCAGGTCCACGGTGCCCCAGGCCGGGACCGCCTGGGCCGACGGAACGCCGATCGGCGCCCGGGTGTCCAGCAGCCGCGTCGGGCCCTGGGCGTGGAACAGCGAACCCTTGGTGCCGTAGTAGCCGGCGAGGTCCGCGATCAGCTGCACCGTGCCGCCGGAGGCGTTGTAGAACGACACCTTCCCGTCCGTCACCGGAACGGTCACCAGGTTCGGGATCGTCCGGCCGGCGACCCAGTTCAGGTTCGACGAGTTCGGCGCGGCGTCACCGTGCGGGTAGACGGTCAGATGGCCGTCGGCGCCCGGCTCGGTCACCGTCACGTTCAGCGTCACGGCCGTCACGCCCTCCGCCGGAACGCCCGCGACACCGGTCACCGGGAGGTCGACGGTCCCCCAGGCCGGAACCGCCTGGGCCGACGGGACGCCGATCGGCGCCCGGGTGTCCAGCAGCCGGGTCGGACCGGCCGGGGTGAACGCGCTGCCGATGTCGAGCATCTCGTAGGCACCGCGGTCGCGGAAGCCGCTGCCCGTACCGGTGTTGGCGACCGTCACGTCGTCCGCCGGGGCCCAGCCGCCGCGGTCGGTCGGCAGCATGCCCGGGGCGTTCTCGTCCGCCGAGTCGACGGTGACGTCCAGCGGCGCGTTCGGCCCCTTCTGGACCCACGACGGGGCGAAGAAGTCGTGCGCGCCCTGGCCGGTGGCGGCGGTGAACGCCTGCTGGACGGCGTACGGGGTACCGCCCCAGTGGTAGGCCGCGGCGTCGCTGCGCGAGTCGACCACGTTGTAGTCGGCCTTGAGGCCCGGGACGGAGTTCACCGCGACGGTGATCCCGGTGGCGCCGGTGGCCTTGGCCCCGCAGGACTTCTCGAGGTTGGCCGCCGTGTTCACCACGTTGTTCTCGACCACCGCACCGGTCGAGGTGCCGTCCAGCACGATCCCGCCGAAGCAGTTCGTGTTCAGCGAGTTGCTCACCACGACGGTGTCCGGCGAGTCCTGCACCACGATGCCGGTCGAGTTGTAGCCGGAGTTGGGCTGCACCACGTTGGTGGTCAACACGGTTCCGGTGGAGCCGCCGTCGACGGTGATCCCCGGCCCCGCCGAGCCGATGCTGCCGCGTCCGAACACCACCTTGTCGGACGCGCCGGTGATCCGGACACCGGTGCCGCCGAGGACGGAGGTGTTGTCGAACACCACGTCCCGGGCGCCGCTCACCACGATCGACGGCTTCAGGTAGCCCGCGTCGAACGTCAGGTTCTCGAAGCGGACGTGCTGGGCGCCCGTGACGAGGAAACCGTTGGTCTGCTGGTTCCACCCGCCGATGCGGGCACCGCCGCCCGGGCTGTTCTCGTTCTTCGTCGCCCGGAAGGTGATCGGCGCCTCGGCCGTGCCCGACTTCGTGACGGTCAGGTCCTCGGGGTACGCCCCGTCGGCGATGTCCACCGTCTGCCCCGGCCGGACGACGGCCGCGGCCGCGCCGATGGTGCAGAACGGCGCCGACTGGGCGCCCGTGCCGCCGTCGGTGCAGTGCGCACCCGCGGCGTTGTTGACGTGGAGCGTGCTGTCGGCCGCGGCCGCGCCGCCCGCGGAGACGGCCGGCAGACCGACCGCCCCGAGCAGCGTCACACCGGCGGCGAGGGCCGTACGGAATCTGGAAATGGGAACCCCCCTGGGCACTTTGAAGCGCGAATGACGCCTTTACCCTCCGTTGGTCCGTCCTTGATCGACTGGAGGGCGGAGCGGATCATTCCACAACCGGTGGGGGCGCGCCAACGACAAATCCGCAGGCCGCCGCACCCCCGCGCGAACGGCCCCGGCGCCGAGCGGAGGGCTCGGTGCCGGGGCCGTCGGGCACGCGGACGTGGTGTCGAACTCCGGTGGGCGCGCGGGGCGTCGGCCGTCGCCGGTGTCCCGCGCGGCGCGTCAGCGCCCCGGGCGGACGGTGATGTCGGTGATCTCCGCGTCGCGGGAGGCGTCGAGGGCGGCGAGGACCGCCTTGGCGACGGACTCCGGCTCGATCCAGCGGTCGGCGTCGTACTCCTTGCCCTCCTGCTGGTGCACCTTGACCTGCATCGCGGTGGCGGTGCGGCCGGGGTAGACGGAGGTGACCCGGACGCCGTTGGCGTGCTCCTCGTGGCGCAGCGCGTCGGCGAGCGCCTTGAGGCCGTGCTTGCTGGCCGCGTACGCCGACCACTCGGCGTGGGCGTTCAGGCCGGCGCCGGAGTTCACGAAGAGCACGTGGCCCTTGACCAGCCGGATCGACGGCAGCAGGAGGCGGGTCAGCTCGGCGGGGGCGACGAGGTTGACGTTGAGCGTCTCCTGCCAGGCCTTGGGGGTCAGGTCGCCGACCGGGCCGAGCTCGACGACGCCCGCGACGTGCAGGAGGGAGTCGAGCTCGACGGGCAGCTGCTGGTGGCCGAAGGCCCAGGAGAGCTTGCCCGGGTCGCCGAGGTCCCCGACGAGGGTGCGGGCCCCGGGGAAGCGCTCGCGCAGCTCGGCGGCCCGGCGGGCGTCGCGGGCGAGCAGCCAGAGCTCGTCCCCGCGCTCGGCGAGTCGCTCGGCGAGGACGGCGCCGATGCCGGAGCCGGCGCCGGTGATCAGATGTGCAGCCATGGACCCGATCCTCTCAGGCCTTGAGCTGGGCGAAGACCTCGGCGGGGGTGTCCGCGAAGGTGATCAGCTCGGCGAGCGGGCGCGGCAGGAAGCCCTCGGCGTCCATCCGCTCCATCTGGGTGCGCAGGCCGGAGTAGAAGCCCTCGGTGTCCAGCACGACCACCGGCTTGTCGAACATCCCGTGCTTCTTGAGCTCCAGCACCTCGGTCACCTCGTCCAGGGTGCCCAGCCCGCCCACCAGGACGACGATCGCGTCGGCCCGGGCCGCCAGCTCCGCCTTCCGCTCGGGGAGGTCGGCGGTCCACACCAGCTCGTCGGCGCCGACGTACGCCTTGTGCCGCAGCATCTCGACCATCACGCCGACCAGTCGGCCGCCGGCCGCCTTCACCTCGTCGGCGAGCAGCCCCATCAGCCCGGCGTTCGAGCCGCCCCACACCAGGGTGTGCCCGCCCTCCCCCAGGAGCCGGGCGAACTCGGCGGCGGGGGCGGAGTAGCGGTCGTCGAGCGAGTACGCGGAGCAGAAGACAGAAATGTTCATAGTGTCGTCTGGTCTATCACGCCCCCTGCCCACCGCTCACCGCCATTACTCGGTGTACGGCACGAGCTTCGACAGGCTCAGGCTGAAGCCGAAGGGCTCCGGGATGGTGATCGCGTCGCCGAACTTCCGGTCGCTGCGGGTGTGGTAGCGGTCGTGGTTCGGCTCGGAGAACAGCGTCACCGTCTGCTGGCGCGGGTCCACGATCAGGTACAGCGGGATGCGCATCACGGCGTAGTCGTGCAGCTTGTCCATCCAGTCGTTGCCCGGGTTGGACGGCGAGACGATCTCCACGGCGATCAGGGCTTCGGCGGCAGGGGCTTTGTTACCCGGCTGGGAGAGGACGTCGAGGGGGAGGTAGGTCAGGTCCGGCTCACGCCCCTTGGAGACGTCCGGGCTGACGATCTCGCTCCGCTCGCTGGGAAGGTAGCCGTCAGGAGCGTGCTGCTCGAACTGCCTGCGCACCTGGGCCACATTGAGCTGATGGATGTTGGACGGCGACGCCTGCATGATCAGCGTGTCTCCGGACCATTCGATCCGGACGCCTTCCGGGGTGATCCGCTCCAGCTCCTCGATGAACTCGCGGTGCTGCTCGTAGAAGGTCATGCCGTCCACTATGGCCGACCGGGCCGACATCTCACCCGCTGCCGGTCGGCCTGCCGACACCGGGATCCAGCCGGGCCTCTGCGTGGACAGGAGGCCCGGCCGCCGGCCGCTGCCGCTCAGGCGGTGACGGCCGGGCGCTCGGTGGTGGCGATGGTGGCGGAGCCGACGACGCGGGTGCCGTCGTAGAGGACCACGGCCTGGCCGGGGGCGATGCCACGCACCGGGGTGTCCAGCCGCACCCGCAGTTCGCCGTCGACGACCGAGGCGCTCACCGGCACCTCCTCGCCGTGGGCGCGGAGCTGGGCGGTGTAGCGCCCGTCGGCGAGGGGCTCGGTGCCGCACCAGCGGGGGCGGATGGCGGTCAGCCCGGTGACGTCGAGGCCCTCGACCGGGCCGACCGTCACGGTGTTGTTCACCGGGGAGATGTCCAGGACGTAGCGCGGCTTGCCGTCGGCGGCCGGGCGGCCGATCCGCAGGCCCTTGCGCTGGCCGATGGTGAAGCCGTACGCGCCGTCGTGCTCGCCGAGCTTGGTGCCGTCGGCGTCGAGGATGTCGCCGGGCGCGGTGCCGAGGTGCTTGGCGAGGAAGCCCTGGGTGTCGCCGTCGGCGATGAAGCAGATGTCGTGGCTGTCGGGCTTCTTGGCGACGGCCAGGCCGCGGCGCTCGGCCTCGGCCCGGATCTCCTCCTTGGTGGTGTCACCGAGCGGGAAGAGCGAGTGGGCGAGCTGGTCGGCGTCGAGGACGCCGAGGACGTAGGACTGGTCCTTGGCGGAGTCGACGGCCCGGTGCAGTTCGCGCGCGCCGGAGGGCAGGTCGACGATCCGGGCGTAGTGGCCGGTGCAGACGGCGTCGAAGCCGAGGGCGACGGCCTTGTCCAGCAGCGCCGCGAACTTGATCTTCTCGTTGCAGCGCAGGCACGGGTTGGGCGTGCGCCCGGCCGCGTACTCGGCGACGAAGTCGTCGATGACGTCCTCGCGGAAGCGCTCGGCGAGGTCCCAGACGTAGAAGGGGATGCCGATCACGTCGGCCGCCCGCCAGGCGTCCCGGGAGTCCTCGATGGTGCAGCAGCCGCGCGCGCCGGTCCGGAAGGACTGCGGGTTGCTGGACAGCGCCAGGTGGACGCCGGTCACCTCGTGTCCGGCTTCGACGGCGCGGGCGGCGGCGACGGCGGAGTCGACTCCGCCGGACATCGCCGCGAGCACGCGCAGACGGCCGGTGGACGGAGTGGTCGGGGCACCCGGGAAGTCAGTCATGATGGCAACAAGGGTACGGGGTGGCCCGGCTGTTCCCGGAAGACGGGATCAGCGCCGGACGGCCGGGAACGGCGCCGCACGGCCGGGATCAGCGCCGGACGGAGGCCAGCCCGGCGTTGCGCGCCCGCTGCACCGCCGGCCCGATGGCCGCCGCCAGCGCCGTCACGTCCTCCCGCACCGAGGTGTGGCCGAGCGAGAACCGCAGCGACGCGCGGGCCAGCAGCGGGTCGACGCCCATCGCGAGCAGCACGTGGCTGGGTTGCGGCACCCCGGCGGAGCAGGCGGAGCCGGTCGAGCACTCGATGCCCTGGGCGTCCAGCAGCATCAGCAGGGCGTCGCCCTCGCAGCCGGGGAAGGAGAAGTGCGCGTTGGCGGGCAGCCGCCCGGCCGCGGACGGGTCGCCGTTGAGGATCGCGTCGGGGACGGCGTCCAGCACCGAGGCCACCAGTTCGTCCCGCAGCGCGCCCAGCGTGACGGTGTGCTCGGCCCGCCGTTCGACGGCGATCGCGGCGGCGGCCGCGAAGCCGGCCGCGCCGGGGGCGTCCAGGGTGCCGGAGCGCACGTCGCGCTCCTGCCCGCCGCCGTGCAGCAGCGGTACGGGCGCGGCGCCCCGGGAGAGCAGCAGCGCGCCGATGCCGAACGGGCCGCCGATCTTGTGTCCGGTGACGGTGAGCGCGGTGAGGCCGGATTCGGCGAAGGAGACCGGGACCTGACCGAGTGCCTGCACCGCGTCGGCGTGCACGGGGATGCCGTACTCGGCCGCCACGGCGGTCAGTTCGCGGACCGGCTGGACGGTGCCGACCTCGTTGTTGGCCCACATCACGGTGACCAGCGCCACCGACGCCGGGTCGCGTTCGATCGCGGACCGCAGCGCCTCGGGGTGCACCCGGCCGTGCTCGTCGACCGGCAGGTACTCGACGGCGGCGCCCTCGTGCTCGGAGAGCCAGTGCACCGCGTCCAGCACCGCGTGGTGCTCGACCGGGCTGCACAGCACCCGGGTGCGGGCCGGGTCGGCGTCCCGGCGGGCCCAGTACAGGCCCTTGACCGCGAGGTTGTCGGACTCGGTGCCGCCGCCGGTGAGCACGATCTCGCTGGGGCGGGCGCCCAGCGACTCGGCCAGCGACTCCCGGGACTCCTCGACCACCCGGCGGGCCCGGCGGCCGGCCGCGTGCAGGGCCGAGGCGTTGCCGACCACCCCCAGGTGCGCCGTCATCGCGGCGATCGCCTCGGGCAGCATCGGCGTGGTCGCCGCATGGTCCAGGTATGGCATAACCATCCGATTGTAGAGCGCCGCACGGGGCGGGGTTCCGGCCCGGGGCACCGATCCAGCCACCGCCCGCACGGGCCGGACGCACCACGGCCGGACGGCCGCGTCCGGTACTGGTTTGTACCACTGAGCCACCCAGCGGTTAGCCTGACGCCACCAGTCAGCCGGATCCACGGGGAACGCCATGTCGCAGTCGGTCGACCGCGCGCTGACCCTGCTCGACGCGCTCGGCGACGCACCGCTCTCGCTGGAGCAGGCCGCCAGCAGCCTCGGGGTGCACAAGTCCACCGCCCTGCGGCTGCTGCGCACCCTGGAGGAGCACGGCTTCGCCCGCCGCCAGCCGGACCTGCGCTACCGGATCGGCGGCCGGGTGCTCTCGCTGGCCCACCGCGCGCTGGAGGACTTCGACGTCCGGCAGGTCGCCGCGCCGTACCTGGCCGCGCTCAACGCCCGCTGCGGCTACACCGTCCGGCTCGCCGTGCTGCACGACGGCGAGGTGCTCTACCTGGACGAGGTGGCCGGGCCGCCGGGCGCGGAGCCGTCCCGGATCGGGCGCCGGGCCCCGGTCGACGGGACGGCGGTCGGCCGGGTGCTGCTCGCCGGGCTGTCCGCGGACGACGCCCGCGCGGAGCCCGAGCTGGCGGCGGTGCGCCGCCGGGGCTGGGCGGCCGAGTCGCGCGAGCACCGGGAGCCGGTGACCTGCGTGGCCGCGCCGGTCGCGGGCAGCGGCGGGCGGACGGTCGCGGCCTGCGCGCTGAGCGCCCCGGCGAGCGAGGTTCCGCCGGCCGAACTGGCCAGGATGGTGCCGGAACTGCTCTGCACGGCCGAGGCGATCTCGCTCGCGTACGGCGGCTCGCCTACTCCTCGCTGGTGCGAGAACCGTTGCGGTGCCAGGCCCGCGGGGCACGCCAGCCGTACTTCAGGGCGAGCATCCGCAGTCCGAAGGCGGTGAGCGCGGCGGCGGTGCCGGTCACGCCGGTGAGCCGGTCGGTGGCGATCAGCAGGGCGACGACGGTGGCGCCGACCAGGGCGGGGACGGCGTAGATCTCCCGGTCCCAGCGCAGCAGCGAGGGGATCTCCCCGGCGAGTATGTCGCGGATCACGCCGCCGCCGGCCGCGGTCACCATGCCGAGCGCGATCGCGGCGACGGCGCCGAGTCCGAAGTCGTGGGCCTTGGCGGTGCCGGTCACGCAGAACAGCCCGAGCCCGAGGGCGTCCAGGGTCTGCACCGCCCGGTTGATCCGCTCGACCTCCGGGTGCAGGAAGAAGACCACCAGGGCGGCGCCCAGCGGGGTCACGAAGTAGCCGAGGTTGGTGAACGCGGCGACCGGCGTCGCGCCGATCACCAGGTCGCGCATCACGCCGCCGCCGAGGGCGGTGACCTCCGCCAGCACACAGATGCCGAAGATGTCCATGTTCTTGCGGACGGCGAGCAGGCCCCCGGAGAGGGCGAAGACGAAGATGCCGACGAGGTCCAGCGACTGCTGGACGTCGGTCGGGAAGAGCTGGGATGTCACCGTCCATGTGTACCCGATGTGCACGGATGTGCCGGTGAACGTCCGTTCTCCGGATGCGAACGCACCGCCGGAAGGGTGCCGGACGGCTTGCGCGCCGTCCGGCCGGACCTGCTCGGCTAGCCTCCGCCTGTGAAGCTCGTGAAGCCCAGGTCGGCCCCGGCGTCACCGCCGGAGCCGTCGAAGTCGCCGCCGGAACCGCCCGCCTCCGCCAGGCTCGGCTGGCTCGACGCGCTGCGCGGCGTCGCCGCCCTCGCCGTCGCCATGCACCACTTCGGACTGCTCGGCAAGATCCCCCACGCGGACCGGGTGCCGCGCCAGCTGGACCTCGGCTTCTTCGGCGTGATGCTGTTCTTCCTGGTCAGCGGGTACATCATCCCGGCGTCGCTGGAACGGCGCGGCGACGTCCGGGCGTTCTGGACCGGACGGCTCTTCCGCATCTACCCCGCGGTGGCCGTCACGATCGTGGTGAGCCTGCTGGTGCTGCCCCGCGGCGGCCAGATCGTCCAGAGCTTCCCCTTCGACCACCCGGTGCTGTCGCTCGCCGCCAACGGCCTGCTGCTCCAGGACCTGGTGGGGGTGCCCAGCGCCATCGGCGTGATGTGGTCGCTCACCTACGAGATGGTCTTCTACTACTTCGTGTGCGCGCTGTTCGTGCGGGGGTGGCACCGGAACAGCGCGCCGATCGCGGTCGGCTTCGCGTCCGTCGCCCTGGTGCTCGGCACCTGGCTGCCGATCGGCGGGATCTCGGTGGACCTGGCGGCCACCAGGCACCTGGTGGCGGTGGCCGGGATCGTGGTGCTGATGGCGATGGCGTGCATCGCCACCGCCCGTCCGGACCTGACCCGTTGGGGCGCGCTGCTGCTCGGCGGGCTGGGCCTGATCCTGATCACGGTGAACAACCGGAGCACCGGCTTCGAGACCATGCTGATCTTCGCGACGATGTTCGCCGGCACCGTGCTGTACCGGCTGGAGCACGGCCTGCTCGACCGGCTCCCGGCCCTGCTCTGCTGCGCCTTCGTGGTCGTCGCCGGCGTCACGGTCGGCTACCTGTACAACCGGGACACCGCGCTCTGGCACACCTGGACCCCTTCGTGGCAGTCCTTCTCCCTCGCCTACCTGGCCGCCTGGGCCCTGTTCGCGACGGCCATGCTGCTGCGCCGCCGCCGCTTCCCGCGCTGGCTGAGCGGGCTCGGCACGATCAGCTTCTCGGTCTACCTGCTGCACGGGCCGCTGATGTACTTCGTCGGCTGGAGGCTCCAGGGCTACCCGCCGATCGTCGGGCCGACGGGGCAGGCCGCGCTCACCCTCGGCTACCTGGGGGCGCTCGTGGTGCTCTCCTACCTGTCGTACCGGCTGGTCGAGATCCCGTTCCAGCGCCTCGGCCGCCGGGTGGTCCGGGCGCTGGACCGCCGCTTCCCGGCCCCCGCCCCGGGCCCGCGCGAACCGGCGCCGAAGCCCGGACCGGTGTCGGCCGCGGGCGTCTGAGGCCCGGACGCGAGAGGCCGCCCGCCCCCGGAAGCCCGGGGCGGGCGGCCTCTCGCGTACGTGCGGGGACCTCAGGCCTTGGCGTCCGCCGGAGCGTTCTCGGGGAAGTGGCACGCCACCTGGTGCCCCGTCTCGAGCACCGCCAGCGGCGGCTCCTGGCTCGCGCACACGTCCTGCGCCTTCCAGCACCGGGTGCGGAAGCGGCAGCCGCTGGGCGGGTTGATCGGCGAGGGGACGTCGCCCTTGAGCAGGATCCGGTCGCGGCCCGCGCGCTGGCGGCGGCGCGGGTCCGGGACGGGCACGGCGGACATCAGCGCGTTGGTGTACGGGTGCATCGGGCTGCGGTAGAGCGAGTCCCGGTCGGCGATCTCCACGATCTTGCCGAGGTACATCACCGCGACCCGGTCCGAGACGTGCCGGACCACCGAGAGGTCGTGCGCGATGATCAGGTAGGTCAGCCCGAGCTCCTGCTGGAGGTCGTCCAGCAGGTTGACCACCTGCGCCTGGATCGACACGTCCAGGGCGGAGACCGGCTCGTCCGCGATGATCATCTTCGGCTTCAGCGCGAGCGCCCGGGCGATGCCGATGCGCTGGCGCTGGCCGCCGGAGAACTCGTGCGGGTAGCGGTTGTAGTGCTCGGGGCTGAGCCCGCACAGCTCCAGCAGCTCCTGGACGGCCTTCTTGAGGCCGCCCTCGGGCACCGCGTTCTGGAGCCGGAACGGCGCGCCGACGATGGTGCCGACGGTGTGCCGGGGGTTCAGCGAGGAGTACGGGTCCTGGAAGATCATCTGGATGTCGCGGCGCAGCGGCCGCATCGCCCCGACGCTCAGGTGGCTGATGTCGGTGCCCTCGAACTCGATGGTCCCGCCGGTCGGTTCGTCGAGCCGGGTGACCAGTCGGCCCATGGTCGACTTGCCGCAGCCGGACTCGCCCACGACGCCCAGCGTCTCGCCGGCGTTGACGGTGAAGTCGATGCCGTCGACGGCCCGCACCGCGCCGGTCTGGCGCCGCAGCAGCCCGCCGCGGATCGGGAAGTGCCGGGTCAGGCCGGCCACCTTCAGCAGCGGCTCACGGCCGGGGGCGGGTGCCGACCGCGGGGTCGGAGCCGCCTGAGTGTCCGTCATCGGTTCTCTCCAGAAAGGTGGTACGAGGCCGGGCTCACAGCCGGGGCGCGATCTCTTCGGCGAAGATGCGGTGCCGCTCGCCGGCCGCCAGGTGGCAGGCCGCGAAGTGCCCGGGCACGGCCTCGGCCAGTGCCGGGACCTCGCTCGTGGAGCGCCCGTCGGTCAGGGCGGCGTACGGGCAGCGCGGGTGGAAGGCGCAGCCGGACGGCACGTTGATCAGGCTGGGCGGGGTGCCCTTGACCGGCACCAGCCGGTCCTGGAGTTCCCGGTCCAGTCGCGGCATCGAGCCCAGCAGGCCCCAGGTGTACGGGTGTTCGGGCGCGTCGAAGAGGGTTTCGGCCGGGCCGCGCTCGACGCACTTGCCGCCGTACATGACCAGGATGTCGTCGGCCAGTTCGGCGACCACCCCGAGGTCGTGGGTGATGATGATGACCGCGGAGCCGAACTCCTCCTGGAGGTCGCGGATGAGGTCCAGGATCTGCGCCTGGACGGTGACGTCCAGGGCGGTGGTGGGCTCGTCGGCGATCAGCAGCGAGGGGTCGTTGACCAGCGCCATGGCGATCATGGCGCGCTGGCGCATGCCGCCGGAGAACTGGTGCGGGTAGTCGTCCACCCGGCGGTCCGGCTGCGGGATGCCGACCCGGTCGAGCATCTCGACCGCGCGGGTCCGGGCCTGCTTCTTGGTGGCCTGGGGGTGGTGCACCCGGTAGGCCTCGACGATCTGCTGCCCCACCGTGTAGTAGGGGTGCATCGCGGTCAGCGGGTCCTGGAAGATCATCGCCAGTTCGCGGCCGCGCAGTTGGCGCACCCGGTCCGGGCCGGCCGCGATCAGGTCCTCGCCGTTCAGCCGGATCTCGCCGCTGATCCGGGCCCGCTTGGAGCGGTGCAGGCCCATGATGCCGAGCGAGGTGACGGACTTGCCGGAGCCGGACTCGCCGACGATGCCGAGGGTGCGTCCCTTGTGCAGGTCGAAGCTGACCCCGTCCACCGAGCGGACCAGGCCGTCGTCGGTGTCGAAGTGGATCCGCAGGTCGCGCACGGAGAGGAAGGGGTCGCCGGCCGGGGCGGGAGCGGCCGCCGGGTCCTTCTGGAGGTCGGTCACGAGAGCCTCACCCGGGGGTCGACGAGGGCGTACAGGAGGTCGACCACGAGGTTGCAGGCGACGATGAAGAAGGCGGCGAGCAGGGTGACGCCGAGGATCTTGGGCAGGTCGTTGTCGGAGATCGCCTGGACGGCGAACTGGCCGACGCCCTGGAGCGAGAAGACCTGCTCGGTGATCAGCGCGCCGCCGAGCAGCAGCCCGAGGTCCATGCCGAAGATCGTGACGATCGGGGTGAGCGCGGCGCGCAGCCCGTGCCGGGCGACGACCTTGCGCTCGACCAGGCCCTTGGCCCGGGCGGTGCGGATGTAGTCCTCGCTCATGGTCTCCAGCATCCCGGCGCGGGTGAGCCGGGCGTAGAGCGCGGAGTAGAGGAAGGCCAGCGAGATCCACGGCAGGATCAGGTTGCGGGCCCACATCAGCGGGTCGTCGGTGAAGTCGACGTAGTGCAGGTTGTCCAGGATCGGCCACTCGTAGCTGAACAGCGTGAGCAGCAGCGCGCCGGTGAAGAAGACCGGCAGCGAGACGCCGGCGAGCGCGACGCCCATGGAGAGCCGGTCGAAGATCGACCGCGGCTTCAGGGCGGAGACGACGCCGGTGGCGACGCCGGAGACCAGCCAGAGCACGGCCGCACCGGCGGCGAGCGAGATGGTGATCGGGATCCGCTTGGTCAGCTCGGGCCAGACCTCCAGGTGGTTCTTGAAGGAGTAGCCGAAGCAGGGCACGTGACAGGTGGCCGGTTCCGGTCCGAAGTGGTACTCGGCGCCGCTGACCAGCCCCTTCAGGAAGTTCCAGTACTGGGTGTACAGCGGCTGGTCGAGGCCGAGGTTCTGCTTGACCGCCGCGATCGCGTCCGGCGACGGGTTCTTCCCGATGTACTGGGCGGCCAGTTGGTCGGCCGTCTCGCCCGCGAGGCGCGGGAGCAGGAAGAAGATCGCGAAGGTGACCGCGCTGACGACCAGCAGCAAAATCGCCGCCGCGAAGATCCTGCGGATGATGTAGGCAAACACAGTTGGGCGGCTCCGGCGGCCGCCGCCGTCCGGGATCTTCCGGACGGCGGCGGGCGCCGCTGCCTTCACCTGCCTTCAGGGATGCGGAGCCAGGCTCTTACTTGACGCCGATGTTCAGGTAGTCGTACTCGCCCGAGAACGCCGAGGTGGAGACCACGTTGGTGGCGTTGTCCGGGCGGTACAGGAAGACCTTGAAGTAGGTCAGCGGGACGTAGACCGCCTGGTCCATGACCTTCTTGTCGACGTCGCCGTAGATCTTCTCGCGGGCCGTCTTGTCGGGGTTGATCGCGGCGTCGTCGAGCAGCTTGTTGACCGCGGGGTTGTCCAGCTGGGCCAGGTTGTTGTTGCCGGACGGCTTGATGGTGCGGCCGTCGACGATCTGCTGGAGGAAGCCGTAGCCGGTCGGCCAGTCGGCGCCCCACTGCATCATCATCAGGCCGATGTTGTGCTCGGCCGCGAACTGCGGGGAGCCGGCGCTGTCCTGGAGGTACTTGCCCTGCGGGTACTGCTGGATCTCGGCGTTGATGCCGACCTTCTTCAGCGCGGCCTGGATCGAGGTGGCCGCGGCGACCTCGGTGGCGCGCTCGGTGCGGGCGGAGAGGACGGTGTTGATGCCGCCCTCCTTGCCGCAGGCCTTCAGGGCCTCCTTGGCCTTGGCCTCGTCGCCCTTGTTGTCCTTGGTCTCGTACGTGTTGAAGTCCTGGTGGCCCGGGATGTCCGGCGGGAGCACCGTGTTGGCGATCTGGCCGCGGATCGGGCCGCCGAGGGCGGTCTGCACCGAGACCTTGTCGACCGCGAACTGCACGGCCTTGCGGCACTCGATGTTGTCGAACGGCGCGAGCTTGGAGTTGATCGCCATGTAGACCAGGCGGCCGCCGTAGGCGTTGTCGGTGCTGGCCTTCAGCTTCTGGTTCTGGAGGATCTGCGCCTGGGTCTGCGGGTCGACGCCGCCGCCCACCAGGTCGACCTGGGCGTTGCCGGCCAGCAGGTCCTTGTCGATGGTGGACTGGTCGATGTTCATCCGGAGCACGATCTTGTCCGCGAGCTGCTTGCGGATCGGGTCGGTGCTCGCGTCCCAGTTGGTGTTCGGGACCAGGACGGCCTGCTTGCCGTCCTCGTAGGACTCGAACTTGTAGGAGCCCGAGGAGACGATCTTCTTCACGTACTCCGAGCCGGTGTCCTTGGCCTGCGGGACCGGCGCGGTCTGCGGGGCGCTGACCAGGTAGTCGAAGTCGGCGAAGGGCTGCTTCAGGTGGAAGACCACCGTGGTGTCGTCGGGCGTCTCGATCGAGTCGAGGCCGCCCTCCTTGTCCTTGTACGGACCGGCGTACGGCGTGGCGTTGTCGACCAGCAGGTCGTGGAAGTAGACCGGGCCGTTGGAGTTCACGTCCAGCGCGTAGTTCGAGCGCTCGACGGCGTACTTGACGTCCTTCGAGGAGATCGGGGTGCCGTCGTCGTACTTCAGGCCCTTGCGCAGCTTGTACGTCCAGGTCAGGCCGTCCGCGCTGACCTGGCCCATCGACTCGGCGAGGTCGGGGACGAGCTTGTTGCCCTCCTCGCCCGGCGCCGGGTTGAAGGTGGTCAGCGGACGGGCGTACAGGCGCGAGAAGTTGTAGATGTACGCGTAGTACGTGTTGCCCGGGTCGAGCGAGTCCGGGGTGCCCTTCATCTCGTAGGTGACCGTCCCGCCCTTCTTGTCCGAGGCGTTGACGATGCCCTTGGTGGCGGCGTTGGCGCCGGAGCCGCCTCCGGTGCCGGAGGACGAGGCGGAACCGGTGTCCTTCGACGAGCTGGTGCAACCGGTCACGACCAGGACGGCGGCGGCTGCGGCCGCGGTCAGGGCGACGGTACGGGACCTACGCATGGGTGAGATCAACCCCTTGGGGATGGGAGGCGGTGAAGGAGAGCCTTGACGGCGCATCACATGATGCGTGGTCATGTGCGGCGGGATCAGTTGCTCTTGGGATCGAGGGCGTCGCGAAGACCGTCGCCGAGCAGGTTGAAGGCGAGCACGGTGACGAAGATCGCCAGACCGGGGACCACCATGTACTGGGGGTCCACCTGGTAGTACCGGATCGCGTCCTGGAGCATCCCGCCCCAGGAGGCCTGCGGCGGCTGGATGCCGACGCCGAGGAAGCTCAGCCCCGCCTCGAAGAGGATGTTGGTCGGGATCAGCAGGGTCGAGTAGACCAGGATCGGACCGACCAGGTTGGGCAGCAGCTCCTTGAACAGGATGAACGGGCCGCGGGCGCCGAGGCTGCGGGCCGCGTGGACGAACTCCCGCTCGCGCAGCGAGAGCGTCTGGCCGCGCACGATCCGGCCCATGTAGGGCCAGTTGAAGAAGCCGATCACGAAGATCAGCACCAGCATGTGCAGCGGCAGGCCGTGCAGGCCGAAGGCTCCGCCCTGGAGCGAGGTCGAGATCGCGATGGCGAAGAGCAGCAGCGGGAAGGCCAGGAAGACGTCCATCACCCGGCTGATCACGGTGTCCACCCAGCCGCCGTAGTAGCCGGCCATGATGCCGAGCACGGTGCCGATGGTGTTGGACAGCAGGGTCGCGCCGAAGGCGACCAGCAGGGAGACCCAGGAGCCCTCGATGACGCGGGTGAGCAGGTCACGGCCCTGCAGCGGGTCGATGCCGAGCGGGTGTTCGAGGCTCATGCCGCCCCAGTCGCCGAACGGCAGACCGCCGAGGTCGGCGTCCAGCAGGTCCTGGTGGAGGGCGTCCGGGTCGAGCCCGAACATCGACTCGATCGGCTTGGCCAGCACGGCGAGCATGATCAGCAGGATCACCACGACGCCGCCGGCGACGGCGGCCTTGTCCCGCTTGAAGCGGGTCCAGGCGATCTGGCCGAGGGAGCGGCCCTCGATCTTCTTGGCCGGTCCGGCGGCGGCTGCTGCCTCCGGCTCGTTCCCGGCGGTGGTCACGGATGTCATGGTCAGTTGGTCCCCTCGCCGACGGTGGCCGGCCCACGGGTGCCGGTCGCCGTCTTCGGCGGTGCGGCTGCGGACGTGCGGAGGTGCTTAGGAGGAGCGGGTGTTGACGGCAGTGCGTCGTGCACAGGCACTGCCACCACGCGGGATGGGCGTCGCGTGGACGGGCTTGTCGGCGTGCGCGCTCACCTTTGTGGGGTTCCAGCACGCGCGGTGCGTTGCGCAGAACTCTCTGCCATCCGAACTGGCTTGCGCCAGCCCTGACAACCGACAGATGCCCAACTGTGATCTGCGTGCATGCACCTCCCCGATCTTCGGCATATACCTCTTCACATGGCTGTAACTGCCATGTCAAGATGACCGGGCCGCACATCCGGAAATTCGTCCGGAAAGCATCGAAGCCGACTTGACGGACAATCAAGTCGGCTTCGGAGAATGGGTTTTGGGATTCAGCGCCCGGGGTAGCCGGGCCACGGCCGCTGCGGCTGCTGCTGCCAGCCCTGCGCCGGCGGCTGGGTGCCGTACGCGTAGCCCGGCATCGACTGCCCGGGGTACGGCGGCGGGGGCACCGGCGGGTACGGGCCGGTCGGCGGGCGGCCCGCCTCCCGGTCGAAGAACGGCCGCGCGTTGGCGCGCATCCACAGCGCCACCGGGTCGTACTCGTCCGACATCGCCACCGTGGACACCGCGAGCCCCTCCGGGGCCACCGCGATCGCGCGCTGCATCAGCGCCCGCACCGCCTCCACCGCCGGCGGCGAACTCTCGTAGAGGTCAAGGCCGATGGCCAGGTACGGCTCCCCCACCGCGGGCTGCACCCAGGCCCGGCGCAGCGCCCGGACCGCGCGCACCTCGGCGGCCTGCCGCTCCAGCAGCGCGAAGAACGGCTGGGCGTTCAACTGCGGCTCGCTGAGCTTCAACGGCCCGGCCGGCAGCCGGTCCAGGCCCGCGGCGACCCGGCGCAGGTCCGCCCAGGGCACCCCGACGCCGCCGCCGGGGGCGTGCGGGTTGAGCCACAGGCCCCAGCGGGTGCGGTACAGCGAGGCCGCGATCTCCCGGCCGGAGACGACCTCGTGGGCCCGCGCCCAGCCGGAGGCGGTCAGCTGCTCGGGCGAGGTGACGGCCGGCGCGTAGCCGTGGCCGCTGATCTCCATGTTCCCGTACTGCGCGTCCGGGCTGCCCGGCGTGCCGTGCCACAGCAGCATCCAGACCCGGCCGTCCGCCAGCGCGTGCAGCAGCCGCTCGTACGCGTCGTAGCGCTCCGGCGCGACGTCGCGCAGGGCGCGCTCCAACGCGCCGGGATCAGCTCCCGGGCGCCCGGCCGGTGCCTGGCCCCAGGGCCCCGGCACACCGCCCGCTCCCGTTCCCGCACTCATGCGCCCACCTCGCCGCGCCTCTTTCCCTCAACCCGCCGACCCGTCGGCCGTCTGCACGCACCCTATGGCGCGGCACCGGCCACCGCCACGGCGACGTGCCTCTGATCCGGACCCGCTCACGCCCGCGTGTGGAAAGGCAGTACCCGGGTGAGCAGCCACTCGACCACCGGGTCGTCGGCGAGGTCGAGCAGTACGAGGTGGACGCCCCCGGGCAGCGGCGCGGTTCCCAGCGCTCGCCCGAGTGCCTCGTTCACCGCGGCCGGGTCGGCCGGGGCCGCCGGGTCCAACTGGACGCCCACGAACATCACGGTCGGTTCGCCCTCGATGCTGGCCAGCGCCCTGCGGGCGGTCAACACACCGGGCAGCGCCGACAGTTCGCTCCGGCAGGCGGCCAGGAAGTGCTCCGGGTCCTCGCCCGGCACCGGCTCGCGCAGCGCCACCCGGCCGCCGGTCGGCTCCGCGGTGCCCTCGGCCTGCTCCCAGCGGTCCTCGCGCGGGCCGCGGCGCAGCTCGGCGACCCCCTGCGGCGGCACCGGGAGGCCCACCGGCGCGTCCGGGTTCACCGCGATGCCGAGGCCCAGCGGCAGCCCGCGGGCGAACTCCCACACCGGCGCGATCGCGAAGGCCATCCCCGGCGCCTGCTGGAGGAACACCTCCTGCGAGGAGAACACCGGCACGTACGGGTCGCCGCCCAGCTCGATGGTCGGCAGGTCGAGCGCCTGGCCCTGCGGGTCGGCCCCGGCCGGCAGCGGCACCCACACCTGGCTGCGCGCCAGCACCTCGAACACCCGTGGGGTCGCTCCCGGGTCGCCCAGGGCCGCGGTCAGCACCTGCTCCAGTTCGTTGGCCGGCCAGGAGCCGCCCGCCGGCGCCTCCTCCGGTCCGCCCCACCCCTGCTGCTGCTCCACCGGGTACCCCATGCGCCGCCGATTCCGCCCTCTGCCGTCGGCCGCCCACTGCCGCACCGACGCGCAGCAGTCTAGAGGCGTGCGGGGGGTGCGGTCAGGACTCGTGTTCGGGTCCCGCGCGGTGTGACCGGGTCCCCCCTCCCCTCGTCGTCCGGGACGTGCCATGATGTGCCCGTCCGACGGCATGCGCCGCGGGCCCCCACAACTCCATACCGGCCGCTCGAACCCGCGCGGGAGAGCCCGGAGTGCCGCTCAGGCACAGCCGGCGCCGAAGGAGCAAGTCCTCCCCGGAATCTCTCAGGCACCCCTACCGCACGGGTTAGGCACATCTGGAAAGCGGCGCCCGGCCCTGTCGTGCGCCCACCCACGGTGCAAGCCGTCATGCTGTCCCCCAAGCTGGAAACGGCTGCGGGCGGTGGGGCGGTGAAGCTCTCAGGTTCGACGACAGATGGGGAGACCCACGCCGCCGCATGCCCGCGCGCAGGGTCGGCCCCCCAGCGGGTCCGGTCCGGTGCGTGCACCCCTGAGTGCCCCGACCGAGGAGTTCCTGGCCATGTCGTCCCTCCGCCTGACCGCGCTCGACGCGCTGCACCGCGCCCTCGGCGCGACCATGACCGACTTCGCCGGCTGGGACATGCCGCTGCGCTACGGCAGCGAGCGCGAGGAGCACCTCGCCGTCCGCACCAAGGCCGGCCTGTTCGACCTCTCGCACATGGGCGAGATCACCGTCACCGGCCCGCAGGCCGGCGAGATGCTGGACCACGCCCTGGTCGGCTTCGTCTCCGCGCTGGGCGAGCTGCGCGCCCGCTACACCATGATCTGCGCCGAGGACGGCGGCATCCTGGACGACCTGATCGTCTACCGCCTGCGCGAGGACGCCTTCCTGGTCGTCGCCAACGCCTCCAACGCCCAGCTGGTCCTCGACGAGCTGATCGCCCGCGCCAAGGGCTTCGACGCCGTCGTCACCGACGACCGCGACACCTACGCGCTGATCGCCGTCCAGGGCCCGGAGGCCACCGGCATCCTGGCCGACACCACCGACGCCGACCTGCCCGGCCTGAAGTACTACGCGATCCTCCCGGCCTTCGTGGCCGACCGCGAGGTGCTGCTCGCCCGCACCGGCTACACCGGCGAGGACGGCTTCGAGATCTTCTGCCACCCGGCCGACGCCGAGCCGGTCTGGCAGGCGCTGACCGCCGCCGGCGCGGACCGCGGCCTGGTCCCCTGCGGCCTGTCCTGCCGCGACACGCTGCGCCTGGAGGCCGGCATGCCGCTGTACGGGCACGAGCTGTCCACCGACCTGACCCCGTTCGACGCCGGCCTGGGCCGGGTCGTCCGCTTCGACAAGACCACCAACGAGGGCGCCTTCGTCGGCCGCAAGGCCCTGGAGGCGGCCGCCGCCGCGGCCGAGACCAACCCGCCGAAGGTGCTGGTCGGCCTGGTCTCCGACGGCAAGCGGGTGCCGCGCGCCGAGTACACCGTGGTCTCCACCGAGGGCGAGCCGATCGGCCGGATCACCTCCGGCGCGCCGTCCCCGACCCTGGGGCAGCCGATCGCGATGGCCTACGTCGACGCCGCCCACGCCGCCCCCGGCACCACCGTCGCGGTGGACGTGCGCGGCAAGCACGAGCCCGTCAGGGTCGTGGCGCTGCCGTTCTACAAGCGCGCCCGCTGACCCCTCGCACGCCCCCCGTTTTCCCATACGCGCACGTCGCAGCCGTCCGCGCGGCGGCCCGCTTCGTCGTACCCGCTTCCCATCCTGGAGAATGACGCCATGAGCAACCCCCAGCACCTTCAGTACACCAAGGAGCACGAGTGGCTGACGGCCGCCGTGGACGGTGTCTCCACGATCGGTATCACCAAGCACGCCGCGGACGCGCTCGGTGACATCGTCTACGTGCAGCTGCCCGAGGTCGGCGAGACCGTGACCGCCGGCGAGACCTGTGGCGAGCTGGAGTCCACCAAGTCGGTCAGCGACCTGTTCTCCCCGGTGACCGGCGAGGTCACCGAGGTCAACCCGGACGTCCTGGACAACAACGCCCTCGTCAACAGCGACCCCTTCGAGGGCGGCTGGCTGTTCAAGGTGCGCGTCGAGGCCACCGACGAGCTGCTCAGCGCCGACGAGTACGACGCGCTCACCAACCCCCAGGGCTGAGCCCCCGACGGGACGGGCCGCCGCACCGCGGTCCGTCCCGCCCTGGCCCCTTTCCCTCCTCCTCCCGGGAAGACCACACCATGACTGTTCTCAACCAGTCCCTGCACGCCCTCGACCCGGAGATCGCCGCCGCGGTCGACGCCGAGCTGCACCGCCAGCAGACCACCCTGGAGATGATCGCCTCCGAGAACTTCGCCCCGGTGGCGGTCATGGAGGCCCAGGGCTCGGTGCTCACCAACAAGTACGCGGAGGGCTACCCCGGCCGCCGCTACTACGGTGGCTGCGAGCACGTCGACGTGGTCGAGCAGATCGCGATCGACCGCATCAAGGCCCTGTTCGGGGCCGAGCACGCCAACGTCCAGCCGCACTCCGGCGCGCAGGCCAACGCCGCCGCGATGTTCGCGCTGATCCAGCCGGGCGACACCATCCTGGGCCTGAGCCTGGCCCACGGCGGTCACCTGACCCACGGCATGAAGATCAACTTCTCCGGCAAGCTCTACAACGTGGCCGCGTACCACGTGGACGAGAAGACCGGCCAGGTCGACATGGCCGAGGTCGAGCGCCTCGCCAAGGAGCACCAGCCGAAGCTGATCATCGCCGGCTGGTCCGCCTACCCGCGCCAGCTCGACTTCGCCGCGTTCCGCCGGATCGCCGACGAGGTCGGCGCGCTGCTCATGGTGGACATGGCGCACTTCGCCGGCCTGGTGGCCGCCGGGCTGCACCCGAACCCGGTGCCCTACGCGGACGTGGTCACCACCACGACCCACAAGACCCTGGGCGGCCCGCGCGGCGGCGTCATCCTGTCCAAGGCCGAGTTCGCCAAGAAGATCAACTCCGCGGTCTTCCCCGGCCAGCAGGGCGGCCCGCTGGAGCACGTGATCGCCGGCAAGGCGGTCGCCTTCAAGGTCGCGGCCTCCGAGGAGTTCAAGGAGCGCCAGCAGCGCACCCTGGACGGCGCCCGCATCCTCGCCGAGCGCCTGCTCCAGGCCGACGTGGCCGAGGCCGGCGCCAGCGTGCTCTCCGGCGGCACCGACGTCCACCTGGTCCTGGTCGACCTGCGCAACAGCCAGCTCGACGGCCAGCAGGCCGAGGACCGGCTGCACGAGGTCGGCATCACCGTCAACCGCAACGCCATCCCGAACGACCCGCGCCCGCCGATGGTCACCTCGGGCCTGCGCATCGGCACCCCGGCCCTGGCCACCCGCGGCTTCCAGGCCGAGGACTTCCGCGAGGTCGCCGACATCATCGCCGAGGCGCTCAAGCCCGCCTTCGACGAGACCGTCGCCGACGCGCTGAAGGCCCGGGTCTCCGCCCTGGCCGCGAAGTACCCGCTCTACCCGAACCTCTGATCACTCCGGTGATCGTTCGGGCGGGGTGACCGGCCTCACCCCTCCGGCGTACCAGGCACCCCGGGGCACCGCGCACACTGGAAGTGCGCGCGGTGCCCCGTCCCGTGTCGGCCCCTCCCTGCCCGCAAGTCCTTCCACGAGACCAGACAAGGACGTCCCCCGTGGCCATCAGCGTCTTCGACCTCTTCTCCATCGGCATCGGCCCGTCGAGCTCCCACACCGTGGGCCCGATGCGCGCCGCCCGGATGTTCGCCCGCCGACTGCGCACCGAGGACCTGCTGGACCGGGTGACGGGCGTACGGGCCGAGCTCTACGGCTCGCTCGGCGCCACCGGCCACGGCCACGGCACCCCGAAGGCCGTCCTGCTCGGCCTGGAGAACGCCTCGCCCCGCACCGTCGACGTCGACCAGGCCGACAAGGACGTCGAGCGGATCCTCGCCGAGAAGCGGATCAACCTGCTCGGCGAGCACCCGATCGACTTCGACCCGGACACCCAGCTGATCCTGCACCGCCGCCGCTCGCTGCCGTACCACGCCAACGGGATGACCCTGTGGGCGTACGCGGCGGACGGCTCGACCCTGCTGGAGAAGACCTACTACTCGGTCGGCGGCGGCTTCGTGGTGGACGAGGACGCGATCGGCGCGGACCGGGTCAAGCCCGACGACACCGTGCTGAAGTACCCCTTCCGCACCGGCGACGAGCTGCTGCGGCTCAGCCGGGAGACCGGGCTGTCGATCTCCGGCCTGATGCTGGAGAACGAGAAGGCCTGGCGCAGCGAGGAGGAGATCCGGACCGGTCTGCTGGAGATCTGGTCCGTGATGCAGGAGTGCGTGCGGGCCGGCATGTCCCGCGAGGGCATCCTGCCGGGCGGGCTGAAGGTCCGCCGCCGGGCCGCCTCGGGTGCCCGCGCGCTGCGCGCCGAGGGCATCGGGCCGGCCAACGCGATGGAGTGGGTGACCCTCTACGCGATGGCCGTGAACGAGGAGAACGCCTCCGGCCGCCGGGTCGTCACCGCGCCGACCAACGGCGCCGCCGGGATCATCCCGGCCGTCCTGCACTACTACCTGAACTTCATCCCGGGCGCCGACGACGACGGCATCGTCCGCTTCCTGCTCGCCGCCGGCGCCATCGGCATGCTCTTCAAGGAGAACGCCTCCATCTCCGGCGCCGAGGTCGGCTGCCAGGGTGAGGTCGGCTCCGCCTGCTCGATGGCCGCGGGCGGCCTCGCCGAGGTCCTCGGCGGCACCCCCGAGCAGGTCGAGAACGCCGCCGAGATCGGCATCGAGCACAACCTCGGCCTCACCTGCGACCCAGTCGGCGGCCTGGTCCAGATCCCCTGCATCGAGCGCAACGGCATGGCCTCCGTCAAGGCCGTCACCGCGGCCCGGATGGCGCTGCGCGGCGACGGCCGGCACCACGTCTCGCTGGACAAGGCGATCAAGACGATGAAGGAGACCGGGGCCGACATGAAGATCAAGTACAAGGAGACCTCGCGCGGCGGGCTCGCCGTCAACGTCATCGAGTGCTGAGCTGACCGGCTTTTCCGCAGGCCCCCGGGCGGTCCCCCGTTCCGCCCGGGGGCCTGCGCGTTCTCCGGATCACCCGGCCGTGGCCGCCTTCGCGGGGGTGTCGGCCGGCTCCGGGTCTGGCTTCGTCGGCTCGGGCTCGGGCTTCGGCGGCTTGATCTCCCTGGCCGCTCCCTGCTGCGGGCGCACCAGGCAGGCGAGGGCCGTCGCCGCGGCCGCCAGCAGCACCCCGCCCACGACCGTGCCGTGCAGGCCGCCGGTGACCGCCGCCCCGACGGCGTCGCGGACGGCCGCCGGGAGCCCGTCGAGGGAGGCCGGGGTCAGCCCGCCGCCGGTGAGCCGGCCGGCCTCGGCGGCCCCGAGGCGCTCCGTGAGGGAGTCGGTGAGCCGCGCCGTGTAGACCGCGCCGAGCGCCGCCATGCCGAGCGAGCCGCCGATGCTCCGCAGCAGCGTGACCACGCCCATCGCCGCGCCCATGTCCTGCGGCCGGACCGCCCCCATCGAGGTCAGCAGGGTGCTCTGCATCACCAGGCCGAGGCCGATCCCGGCGACGGCCGTGAGGGCCGAGGCCACGGCGATCGGGGTGTCGGTGCGCAGGAGCAGCAGCAGCGCGCCGCCGGCCAGGGTGACCGCGCCGCCCAGCAGCGGGTAGCGCCGCTCGCCGCCGGGCCGGCCCATCAGCCGCGCCGTCACCAGCTGGGTGCCCATCATGCCGAGCATCAGCGGCAGCAGGAGCAGCCCGCCGGCGGTGGGCGAGGCGCCCCGGGCCAGCTGCAGGTAGAGCGGCAGGTAGCCGACCAGGGCGATCATCACCGCGCCGGTGAGGAAGCCGAGCACCTGCGCCACCGTGAAGTTGCGGTCGCGGAACAGCGCGGGCGGGATCAGCGGCCCGGGGGCGCGCAGTTCGGTCCGGGCGAACCAGCCCAGCGCGACCACCGCGACGAGCGCCGTGCCGAGGAGCACCGGGGAGGTCCAGGAGTAGGCGGTGCCGCCCCAGCTGCTCACCAGGGTGAGCGCGAGGATGCCGGTGGTCAGCAGGGCGACCCCGGCCCAGTCGAACGGGGCGCGCACCCGCTCCGTCCGCAGCCGTACCCCGACGCCGACCGCGAGCAGCGCGACCAGCCCGACCGGCAGGTTGACGTAGAAGGCCCAGCGCCAGCTCAGCCGTTCGGTGAGGAAGCCGCCGAGCAGCGGTCCGCCGACGAAGGCGATCGGCATCAGCACGCCGACCACCGACTGCACCCGCGCCCGGTCGGAGGCGGGGACGAGCACCCCGATCACCGAGAGCGCACCGACCATCAACCCGCCCGCGCCGATCCCCTGGAGGCCCCGGAAGGCGATCAACTGCCCCATGTCCTGGGCGAGTCCGGCCAGCACCGAGCCGGCCAGGAACACCACCACCGCCCACTGGTAGGCGCCCTTGCGCCCGTACAGGTCGCCGAGCCGGCCCCAGAGCGGGGTGGCGGCGGCGGAGGTCAGCAGGTAGGCGGTGACCGCCCAGGAGAGGTGCTCCAGCCCGCCGAGGTCGCCGACGATGGTCGGCAGCGCGGTGCCGATGATCTGGCCGTCGAGGGCCGAGAGGAAGATGCCGAGCATCAGTCCGACGACGCCGAGCAGCGGCGGCTTGGGCCGCTCGTCGGCCTGCTCCTTGTTCTGGCCCCCGCTCTGTTCCGTGGCCATGCCGTCCGCCCCCTTCCCCGGCTCAGGCCGCGAACGGGCGGGCCCGGCGGGCGTCCCGCAGTGCCTGCGCCCACCAGGTGAGCTGGTCGAGCATGGTCTTGGCGGCATTGTCGGCGGCCGGGTCGATCGCCTTGCCCTCGGCGTCGAAGCACTGCGAGGCGCCGTGGAAGCTGACCGTGTTGCGGATCGTGGCGGCGTTCAGCTCGGCCATCACCACCCGCAGCTGCTCGACCGCCCGCAGGCCGCCGGACAGGCCGCCGTACGAGACGAAGCCGACCGGCTTGCCGTGCCACTGCCGGTTGTGCCAGTCGATGGCGTTCTTCAGCGGGGCCGGGAAGCTGTGGTTGTACTCGGGCGTGACGATCACGAAGGCGTCGGCCGCCTCCAGCCGGGGCGACACGGCGGCCAGCAGCGCGGCGTCGTCCGGGGAGAGCTCGCCGCCGAAGGACGGGAAGGTGACGGGCAGCGGGGTCTCCACCAGGTCGATCCGGTCGGCGGTCAGGTCGCCGCGCGCCTCGAGGTGGCCGAGCAGCCAGTCGGCGACCACCGGGCCGAAGCGGCCGTCGCGGGTGCTGCCGACGAGGACGGCGACCTTCAGGTTCTGCTCGTTGGACGCCTGCTCGCTGGACGTCCGCTCGTTGGACTTCCGCTCGCTGGACTTCTGCTCCGTGGACATGGGAGTCCCCCTCCGGGATGGCTGGCGTGTACGGCGTATCCGTCTCGAATACAACGTACACATCGACGTGTACGGCGTCCACTGCCGATACGCCGTACACAGGAGGGTGCTACGGTGGGACCGACCCCCAGTCGGAAGGAGCCCGCCCCCATGCCCGCTCAGCAGGCCCCCACCGGGGACACCCCCGCCGGCGACGACAGGCCCCCGGCGTCACTCTGGGAGCGCCTGGACCGCCCGGCCCCCGCCCCGCGCACCACCCTGACCCCGCAGCGGATCGCCGAGGCCGCCGTCGCCGTCGCCGACGCCGAGGGCCTGGACGCCGTCACCATGCGCCGACTGGCCGCCGAACTCGGCGTCGCCCCGATGGCCGCCTACCGGTACGTCTCCGGCAAGGACGAACTCATCGAGCTGATGGTCGACTTCGTCTACGGCCGGCTCCCCCTGGACGCCGCCCCCGCCGAGGACTGGCGGGAGACCATGCGCGCCCTCGCCCTCCACCTGCGGGCCATGCACCTGGCCCACCCGTGGACCGTCCGGGCGGCCACCCCGTTCTCCCTCAGCCCGAACCAACTCGCCGTCCCCGAGCACGCGTTCGCCGCCCTGGCCGAGCACGGCCTGGACGCCGACACCACCATGGCGGTGTTCCGCACCGTCACCGGCTACGTCCACGGCTCGGTCACCACCGAGGTCACCCTGGACACCCTGCGCCGCGAGCGCGGCTGGTCCGACGGCGACCAGACCCGGGCCGGCCTCGCCCCCCGGATGACCTGGCTGATGGGCACCGGCCGCTACCCCAACTACCAGCGCTACCTCCACGCGGCCACCCGCAAGGACGACCCCGACTGGCAGTTCGAAACCGGCCTCGACTGCGTCCTCGACGGCATCGCCGCCCACTTCGCCCTCTGACCGGGCCGCCCACGGAGTGGGAAGTCGGCCGGTCCGACTTCCCACTCCGCCCTTCCTACCTGCCGGCCGCCCCGGCCCCCAGCCGCGCGGCGACGGCACCCAGCCGGCCCATCGCGTGGGCCACGCCCAGGCCGTCCATGTAGTCCCGCACGTGCACCAGCAGGCCGTCCCGGGCACGCATCACCAGCAGGCCCGGCACGGTGAACGGCTCCCCGGTGGTGGCGAGCGTCCCGACCACCTGCTGCTCGACGGTCAGCACCTCCGGGTCGGCCCCCAGGTGGACGGCCACCTCCCGGATCTCCCGCGGCCGCGCCGCACTCGCACCCCAGGCGGCCCGGTAGCCGGCCCGGATCTCCTCCCGCCCCCGGTACCGCTCCGGCATCCCGGGGAACAGGAACGGGAACTCGTGCACCCCGTCCACGGCGTACAGCTCTGCGAGAGCGTCCGCGTCCAGGTCGAGCATCGCCCGCCGGTAGCGGACGAGCAGGTCGAGCGGGCTGGGTGTGCTGGGCGGGCTGGGCGTGGCGGAATCCGGCATGACGGCGGCCCCTTCGGCAGCGGACGGGGACGCCAGGATCCCTCTGCGGCAATCGACTTGGCCCCCGCGCATCGATCGATGGCCCCAACCCTAGCCGCCGGAAGTCGGCTCCCCCTCGACGACCTGACAGCCGCCGCGCCCCCGCAGGCTTCGCCCGGCACCGAGGGGCCGTCCTCGCACCCCCGGGATCCACACCTGCGAGTCCTGCGCTCCGTTCACGGCCCTCGGCCAACCAGCCGCGCTGCACAGGAAGTCGGCCGGTCCGACTTCCTGTGTGGCGGCAGCCGCCGACAACGCCTACCCGGCCGGCCGCTCGCCGGCGAGGACCAGGCGGTAGCCGTAGTCCATGCTGTCCCGGTCGAGCAGGTCGGCGTACCGCCGGTGCCACGCCCCCGAGGCGAGGTCGGCCCGCAGCCGTTCGACGGCCGGCTCGACCACCTCCGGTGGCAGCTGCGCGAAGGTCGAACTGGCCTGCCGGACCACCGGGTCCAGGTAGTGCTCGGGCCGCCGCCAGTGGGCGATCTGGAAGCCGTCGGTGAAGTCCCAGGGGACGGGGAAGGGCAGCACGGTGTGCGCGTCCAGGGCCTCCACCACCTCCTCCAGCGGCGTGAAGCGGGAGTCCTCCAACTCCCTGATCTCCGGCAGGTAGTCCTCCAGCAGCCACAGCTGCGGCCGGTGCGCCGGGTCCCAGGTGAACACCGCCTGCCGCCGCGCGACCCGCCGCAGCTCGGCCAGCCCGCGCCGCGGGTCCGACCAGTGGTGGACGGTCAGGACGGCCATCGCCGCGTCGAACGCACCGTCCTCGAAGGGCAGTTGCTCGGCCGAGGCCTTGACCTTCCGCTCCCCCGGATGCTGGTCGAGCATGACCTGCGACGGGTCGACGGCCGTGACCTCGGCGTCCTCCGGCTCGTACGACCCTGCCCCCGCACCGACGTTGACCACCGTGCGCGCTCCCCGCAGCGCCGACCCGATCAACGCGTGCAGCCGCGGATCGGGCCGACGGACCTGCCGGTACCCGACGCCGATCCGGTCGTACCTCGCCGTCCGGCTCTCCTGCCCCGCGTGTCCCATCCGACCAGCCCATCAAACGGGACCACCGGAGGCAACCGCTTCGCGTGAACCCGCACCGACGGGGGAGGCCGTGGCGGTAGCGTCGGCCGCATGACCGAACTCAGCGACTGGACCTACGTGGTGACCGACATCGAGGTGGACGGCCCGTGGCCGGGACCGAACTCGATGCGGTCCTTCGCGTCCGTGGCCACGACCATGGACGGCCGGACCTTCGGCGAGTTCGAAGCCGTCCTCGAACCGCTTCCCGGATCGGCCCCGAACCCGCGCACGAAGGAGTGGTTCGACTCCGAGCCGGGCGCCTGGGAGGCCGCGACGACGAACCCGGAGCCCGTCACCGACGTCATGACCGGGTACGTCGAGTGGGTCCGGTCCCTGCCCGGCCGGCGGGCGTTCGCCGCGGCACCCCTGTCGTTCGACGGAACCTGGATCGACTACTACCTGCGCCGGTTCACCTCCTTCGGACTGCACCAGGGCCCCTACGAGCAGGATCTCCTCTTCCACGGCCCGGCCCTGTGCCTGCGCTCGTACACGGCGGCACTGACCGGCCGACCGCCCGCGGACCTCCCGGCACCGGCACTGCCCCCGCACTGGCTCGGCGGCGTGCGGCACACCCACAAGGCCCTCGACGACGCGCGCGGCTTCGCCGAGCTGCTGCACTTCCTCACCCGGAACTCCGGGACGCCCGCCATCACCTTCGACACCTGAGGACCACCCCGCGACCACCGGTTCCCCGGTCACGCCTCCGGAAACGGCGGAGCATCGTCCATGACCCGCAGCAGCCTCCGCGCAGCCCCAGCCTCCTCCGGCCGCACGGAGGAGGCCACACCCACGATGACCGACCAACCCGCGTGGACGGCCCTCCTCGCGGCCGCCTCCAAGTCGACCTGCGGCCGACGGCTCGCGCCGTGCCGGTCGCCGGCTGCCGCGGCGGCGGAGTGCCACTGGTCGGCCTGGCAGATGCTTCCCAGCAGGTCCAACAACTCGGCCTTGCAGACCACGTGCGGCGCCCCGACCAGTTCGAGCAGGAACGGGACTGTGGGAGCCGTCGCCTCGCCGACGACGAACCCCAGCGCGCAGACGGCATCGGCCAGTTCACCGACAGACCTGCGGGCCGCGCCCTCGTCCCCGTAGGCGATCCGGGACAGTAGCGGGGGAATGCGGCCGGCCGGAGCCCCGGTCACATCGCGCAGCTCTCCCCAGCGAACCCCGGACACCGTCCTCAACAGACGTCCCACCCCTGCCCCTCCATCCGATCCTCGCGCGAGAAGTCGGCCGGCCCGACTTCTCGCGCGGCCCAACACTCCTACCGCCGCCCCGGAAGCACCAGGAAGGCCCCCCGGCCAAGACGACAAGCCCACAATCGACCAACCCGCCAGGACAACCCTCCGCGCGGCCGCCTCCAAGCCGGGCTGCGGCCGACAGCTCGCCGCCCCGATCCCCCGTCGCATCCCACAGCTCACCCCGGCGGCCCCCGAAAACCGCCCTCCGCAGCCTTCCCCCACCGCGAGCGACCCGGGGCCCTCGCGTGAGAAGTCGGCCGGTCCGACTTCTCACGCGGGCCGACGCACCAACCGCCACCCCGGAAGCACCAAGAAGGCCAACCCCCGGCCAGATCAGCGAGCCCGCAACCGACCAGCCCACCTCTCGACCGCCTCCGACAACTCGCCGTTGCCGACCACATGTGGCACCCCGACCAGTCCGAGCAGGAACGGCACCATGGGAGCCATCGCCTCGCCGACAACGAACCCCAGCGCGCAGACAGCATCGGCCAGTTCACCAACAGCCCTGCGGGCCGCGCCCCCGTCCCCGTAGGCGATCCGGGACAGCAACAGGGGAACGCGGTCGGCCGGAGCCCCCTTCGCATCACGCGGTTCTCCCCAGCTGACCCCGGAAACCGCCCTCCGCAGAGTTCCCGCACCTCGAGCGAACCGGGGCCCTCGCGCGAGAAGTCGGCCGGTCCGACTTCTCGCGCGGGCCGAGGCCCCTACCGCCGAGCCGGGAGCGCCAGGAAGGCCAGCCCTCCGGCCGGGACGGCGAGCCCGCGACGGCGACTCGGCCTTGCGGACCGTGTGTGGCGCCCCGGGCAGGTCGAGTAGGAACGGCACGGACGACGAACCTCAGCGGGCGTACGGCATCGGTCAGTTCACCGACAGACCTGCGCCCCCACAGGCGATCCGGGACAGCAGCCGGGGAAAGTGCCCGGCCACACCGCGCGGTTGTCCCCTTGGCAGGGTTCCTGCAGTGCGAGCACCCCCGGGGCCGCTAGCGGCGGGCTGGGAGGGCCAGGAAGGCCAGGCCTCCGGCGAGGATGGCGAGGCCGTACCAGGAGGCGGTGGGCAGGCGTTCGTCGAGGGCGGCTACGCCGAGTACTGCGGCGACGGCGGGTTCGGCGAGGGTCAGGGTGGTGGCGGTCTGGGCGGTGGTGTGGCGTAGGCCGTGGCCGAAGAGCCAGTAGGCGAGGAAGGTGGTGATCACCGCGAGGTGCAGCACCACGCCTGCCCCGCGCGGCGTGAGCAGCCAGCCCGTGGGGCCGCACAGCAGTACCGGGAGGACGATCAGCGCTCCGCCGCCGAACATCGCGCCCATCACCCCGCCGGAGGGGTGTCCGCCGGCGATCAGCCGCCCGCCGATCAGCGAGTAGACGGCGTACGAGAGTCCCGAGAGCGCGGCCAGGAGCACGCCCGGCAGGTCCACCGTCGCGCTGCCGCCCGCGAGTTCGGGGCCGAGCACGAGGAGGGCGCAGCCGAGTACGGCCAGTGCGGTGGCACCGGCCCAGCGTCCGCCGGGCCGTCCCTGTCGGGTGAGCCAGCCGAGCAGTCCGGTGAACACCGGCGCGCTGCCGAGCGCGATGACGGTGGCGACGGCCACGCCGGTACGGCTCACGGCCGGGTAGAAGGTCACCGGGTATCCGGCGACCGCGATGGCGCCGGCCGCGAGCAGCCACCGCTCGTGCGGCCCGCACTTCCGGGGGAGTACGCGGGCGGTGCGGTCGGTGAGGAAGAGGAGCAGCCCGCCGAGGACCAGCCCGGCGGCTCCGATTCCCGCGGCCGGGGCGCCTGCGGGTGCCAGCGAACTGGCCGTCCCGGTGGTGCCCCAGAGCACGGCGGCGGTCAGGATCGGCACCACGCCGCCACGCGGGCGGGTGCGGCGGGCGCGGCGGGGGGCCGTGGGGAGGGTGCGGGCAGGTGAGGGCAAACGATTCGGCACAGTCGTGAACTTCCGTCGTCGAAGACCGTCAGGGGAACGGGTTTCCGAGAACGGGCGCACGCCGCCAACCCACGGCGGCCACTGTCGGGCCGAGCCGGGGTCGTGGGGGGTCAAGCCACCGAAGCGCGCGCCCGATCAGGCGCTGAGCGGTGGCAGCACGACGTGCCAGTACAGGTTCACGCGTCGATGGTACCGACCGGCGGGCATGAGAAGTCGGCCGATCCGACTTCTCACGCGGCGAAGGCCGTTGACGCGTCCTCACCCCGCAGGAACGGTCTCCTCGCGGCAGTCGCGGGGTTCGGGGCGATGGTGGCCGCCCGCCCCACGCGCCCCCGGGAGGCCGTCACGCCCCTCCCGGGGGCGCGTCTCCTCGGCCGTGCAACCACCGGCGGCCCGCCCTCGACTTCCGGACCATAGCGGACCGTTCATTCCTCCCTACGCTGAGTGTCGACCCCATCGGCCCACCGGAAGGACCCGCTCGTGCGCCGCTCCAGCCTCGTGCTGTCCCTGGCCCTGACCACCGTGGTCGCCTCCGCCCTGATGGCCGCCGACGTCGTGAAGGACGAGCCCTACCTGTCCGTGACCCTGCCGGTGCTCCGCGATCCGAAGGCCCAGCAGCTGCTCCACCACATGACGGACCCGGTGCAGGAGTGGGTGGAGTCCCGGGATCCGGCGGCGGCCGGCTACGCCGGGACGGTGATCGACGCGGCGAACCAGCACGCCGACATCTACTGGAAGGGCGAGACCCCGGCCCAGGTCCGTTCCCTGCTGGACGCGAACGCCGCGGACGTCGGCCCCGGCTACACCGTCGACGTCCATCCGAGCCCGTACTCCCGCGCGGAGATGCGCGCCGCGATCGACCGGTTCACGGCCGCGGTGGCGCGCGACGCGTGGACGTCGATCGGCCCGCAGGAGGACGGCACCGCCATCGCGATCACGTACGCGCCGGCGCCGGCGAAGCAGCTGACCGGCGGCGACGCGACCGTGCAGGCGTACTCCTCGCGGGCCGCCGAGATCGCCGGGATGCCGGTGTCGGCCGGCGTCGAGGAGACACCGGTGGCGCTGTCCGGCAACCGGCACTCCGACAGCGCGCCGTACTACGCGGGCGCCGAGGTGAACACCGGAAAGGCGTCGTTCTGCTCGACGGCGTTCAGCGGCTGGAAGGGCGGGACGAAGGTGGTGCTGACCGCCGCGCACTGCGGTGGCGGCCGGTACTACAACGGCACCGGCAGCTACATCGGCGACCTGGCCGCGGTCGGCAACGGCCTGGACGTCGGCATGATCGCGGTCAACGGGAACGGCGGCGGCCGGTTCTACGACGGTTCCTGGTCGGACAACGGCGGCTCGTCCCGGCACACGTACGGCGCCGGGCGGAACAACGTCGGGGACCTGATCTGCCTGAGCGGCGCCCAGTCGGGGTGGAGGTGCGACGTGCAGGTCAAGCGGGTCGACGTGGAGACGACGAACGACGAGGGCACCAAGATCAAGCCGGTGGACATCGCGGAGTCGAAGGGCGGCGACCGCCGGGCGGTCGCCGCGAAGGGCGACAGCGGCGGCCCCGCACTGGCGAACCCGTCCGGCCCGAACGGCGACATGGAGGCCCGCGGCGTCATCGTCGCCGCCCGCTCGGAGGTCGCCTGCCCGCCCGGATCGACGGCGCACCAGACGACCTGCTACGCGCAGGTGCTGTACGTGCCGATGACGCCGGTGGTCAACCAGATGGGCTTCTCGATCTCCTGAGGGCGTCATCGACGCGCCCCGAAGCGCGAGAAGTCGGCCGGTCCGACTTCTCGCGCAGGCCCCTCAGGTGGAGAGAGGGTCAGCGGCGGTGACGGCGGCCCTGGCCGCGTCGTCGGCGAACACGGCGAGCACGGCGAACTCGGCGCGAGCGGACGCCACATCCGCCGCGAAGCCCTCGTCCGGCCCGAACCGCCGGAGAACGTCGTTCAGCGCGGCTCCGTTGCCCGAGGGGGCGGCCCGACCAGCGCGACGCGGCGGCCGCCCCGGGCGTGAGCGCCGGGGCTCCTTGGCAGGTCGCACGGTCACCGCGCGGCCGGGTGCAGGCCGACGATGGGCCATCTCGGGCCGGTGTCCGGGGCGCCCTGCCAGGCCCACTGGGAGTCAGGGGTGACGGTGATGCCGTAGTCGTACAGGTCGGGGCGGCCCAGCGCCTCCCACTGGGACCAGGCGGCCAGCACCTCGTCGCCGAGGCGGCGCGGCCCGCCCTGAAGGAGCTGCGGCAGCTCACCGTCGCTCCGTGCGACGAGGGTGGCCCATGACCGGTGGCCGTCGTGGATCCAGGCGTTGGTGCCGTCGGCATCCCGGGCGGTGAGCAGCACGGCGTCCGGGACGGCGACGCGCAGCGCGAACCGGAGGTGCCAGTCCTCCAGGCCGACCGGGTCGCGGTTCAACGCCCTGCTGGTCTCGGGTTCGGTGTCACCGCGCACCTGCGCATAGGCGGCGGGCCCACCGTCCGGCTGGGCCGGAGCGTGCCGGTCGCCCATGAACTGGGCCAGGCCCTGGACCCAGCCGGTGGCGGACTGTCCGTCGTCGGCGACGGTGAGGGCGATGTGTCCGAGCCGGCCCCAGGGGTAGACGATCCGTCCGCCCGGTCGTACCGCCTTCACCCAGGACCAGGGGACGGTCTCGACGGCGTAGGTGGCGTGCAGCCGGTCGACCTGGCCACCCCCCGGCACCCCGCCGTCGGTGCCGTCGCCCGCCGTCACCTCGGCGTCGAGCCCGGCGGCCGCGAGCCGGGTGCGGGCGAACGCGGCCAAGCGCTCGTCGACTTCGGTGCCGACCACCAGGCCGGGCCCGGCCCGCCAGGCGGCCAGTGCCGCCGTCCAGCCCTGGCCGGTGCCGAGGTCCCACACCCGGTGCCCCGGTTCCACGCGGAGGCTGTCCAGCATGTCCGCCACCACGGAAGGCGCGGACAGCGACGAGGACGGCCGGCCGCCGTCGAGCTGGGTGACGGCCGCCGAGTAGACCCCGGAGTACAGCTCGTCCGCCCAACCGGCCGGATCCACCGCGCGGTCGACCGGCACGTAGGCCCGACCGTCCCACCGCCACAACCGGTCCGGCGCGAACCGGTCACGCGGCAGCACGGCGAAGGCGTCGCGTAGCCATGGCGAGTCGACCGGCCACGCCCCGCCCCGCTCCATCGCCGAGTCCAGGCGCGTCCGGCACCCGGCCAAGTCCTCGTCAGCGGCCACTACTTGCGGTGCTTTCCGTCGGACGGCGGCTGGGGCGGGACCTCGCCATCGGCGTTGCCGGGCGGGGGCGTTCCCTGCCCGGGGTCCGGCGGCGGCTTCTCGTGCTCACCCATCCCGGCTTCCCCTTCGGTCGGGTGCAACGGTCGGCAATCACTCTGGCGCGGCACCGCACCAGGAGGTAGAGGCGTGCGGGAGCTGCCAGGGGCGCGTGCGCGCAGGAAGTCGACCCGGCCGACTTCCTGCGCATCAGGCCCGTGACGTGTCAAAACAGGGATGCTTGCGTCCGCTCGGCTTCGCCGCCCTTGCCATCATCGTCCCCCCGCGCCGCCACAGCGCTGGCAAAATCGTCGTCGATGTACGGCACGCCGCCGTAACTCCCGCCGAGGTACCGCCGCTCGCGGTTCTCCTCCTGGCGCGGCTTGAAGTCGGCGAGGGCGAACAGCTCCGTCTCGCCGTGCTCGTTCTTCTCCACGAACCAGACCTGGTCCCGCCGCAGGACGTCCTCGCCGTCGGTTCGGCCGAGCAGGCTGGCATCGTGCGAGGTGAAGATCAGCTGGGCACCGTTCGGGTTGGTCGCGGAATTCTGGAACAGCCCGATCAGGCGCGCTGTCAGGATCGGGTGGAGGCTCGAATCGATCTCGTCCACCACGAAGGTGCCACCCCGACGGAGCGCCCCCATGAAGAGAGGTGCCTGCCGCAGGAGGGCCTGGGTGCCCTCGGACTCCTCGGAAACGTCCATCCTGACGATCCCGTCGCGCCCGCGATGGCCTATCCAGGGGCGCATGACCTCACGCGGTCCGTGCTCTTCGAGTTCCTCCAGCCGCCACGGCGGAATGCGCGTACCGTAGCGCTTCCGCAGCTCTTCCTCGTCGAGCAGCACGCGCTCCGTGCCGCATTCCGCGATCCCGAGGTCTGCGGCACGCAGGAGCGCGATGAACTCAGGGTGCCGGTCCGGGTTTTCGAGGATCCGCGCTGTACCGATGCGGCCAGGGCCCTGCATTCGCCGGCTGAACTGGAGGCTTCGGGCGAACCAGTCGTACACAGGGCGGAAGTCGTCCTGCCGGGAGCGTGCCGCGAGGGACATGAAGAGGACGTTGGGCTCGGTGATGTTCTCGACCAGCTCCAGCTCTCGCCGGTGCTGCGAGTCACCGATCTCCAGCCCGTCGACCGAACGCTCGAAGATCTTGCGCTTCCTGCCGTGGGGGAAGCTGTGCAGCCATTCGTCGACCACCCGGTCGTCGTCCACGCTGAACCCGTAGGTGTAGCGGATCCCGTCGATCAGCAGGTCCACCACGTACCAGGACGGTTCCCCGCGCGCCGCCTCTTCGAGCCGGAAGGGTTGACGGGCCACGCCCCCGTCCGGCTCCGCGTCGCGATGCGAGCTGACGACCATCCTGGTCATGTACGCCAGGGCATCGATGATCGAGCGGTGGCATCTGTGATCCCCCCTTCGCGGGCTGTGGGGCCTTTCTGTGCAAGTGAACAGACCTCACTCGCCGAGGCCCCCGACTGGCGCGAGAAGTCGGCCGGGCCGACTTCTCGCGCGGCCGGCGGATGGCCGCGCCACCCACGACGGCCCCGGGTGTTCCGTCCCGTGAGGTCGGGGATGCGGGTGCCACCGGTGGCGTCGGCGCCGCGAAAACCCCGGCGGGCCTTCTGGGCGCTGCCGTAGGATCCGGGCCCGTGCAGAGTGACGATACGACCGGGTCCGAGAGTGTCCAGGGGGCCGAGGAGCCCAGCGGCCTCCGGGCGATCTGGGCGAACACCCTGGAGCCGGTGGCTCCGCTGCCCTGGTACCGGCGGGTGCCCCGCAATGCCGTGATCGCGGCGGGCGTGGTCGTCGGCCTGTTCGCCGCGGTGACCGTCGCGGCGGTGACCGGGTTCGGCGCGCCGACGCGGCACCGGATCGTGCTCGCGGACCGGATCGGCGACCAGGTGCGGCTCCCGGACGAGGACAGCATCCTGACCCTGCGCGCCGACTACGAGCGGCAGATGACGGCCCTGCGGCCGTACCGGGAGCTGACGGTGGCCGGCTACGGCCCCGCCGGGTCGACCGAAACCACGCTGACCGTGATCGGGCTAACCGGCAGCTTCCCGGACGTCCGGCGGGAGCTGGACAAGTACTTCGGCACGGAGACGCAGACGGCGGGCGCCCCGTCGGACGACCCGGTGGTGGTCGGGCGCCAGGACTACCCGGCCGGCCCCCTCGGCGGCGCGATGGACTGCGCGGTGCTCGACTTCCCGGCCGTGCCCCAGACCACCTGCGCCTGGGCGGACGGCAGCACCGTCGGCATCGTCGTCGACGAGACGGGCGCCAGCGAGCCCGGGGAACTGGCCCGGCGCACGCTGGACATCCGGGCGGCCGTCGAGGTCGAGGCGAAGGACTGATCGACGGTCCGGCCGGAACCGCCGTGGCCCGGGCCGCCGCTCACATGCTGGGCGAGGAGCCGGACCGGGAGCCTTGGAACTGACGCCCCCACCACGGGGGTTGAGCGCGAGAAGTCGGCCCACCCGACTTCTCGCGCGGCCGGTGACAGGACCGGCGGCGGGGCCGGTCAGTCCCGGTGCGGCTCCGGGGACCACCGGCCGAGCCACTGGTCGGCGCCGAAGGCCTCGAAGCGCTCCACCTCGGTGAAGCCCAGCTTCGCGGCGAGGCGCATCGAGGGGAGGTTGGCGGTCTGGGTGGCGAGCACCACCGGCTCGCCGGGCAGCACGCCGGTGAACCAGTCGAGGACCGCCGCGCACGCCTCGGCGGCGTAGCCGCGACCCCAGGCCTGCGGCAGGAACAGGTAGCCGAGCTCGGCCTGCTCACCGACCCGGCCGACGCGCCCCGCCTCCTTGCGGAGCAGGACCTGGCCGATCGTCTCCCCGTCGAGATCGACGGCGAAGACCCCGGGGCTCCGGCTGGGCGCCCCGGGCATCTCGCGCTCGACCTCGTCCCGCGGCTTGGGGCCACCGAGGTAGGTGTTCACCTCCGCCGAGGCCAGCAGCTCGACGAACGCCGCACGGTCCCGGGCCTCGGGCTCGCGGAGTACGAGCCGCTCGGTCCTGATCGGGGCGGGCGGCCAGGGCAGCGGGCGCATACAGGTCTCCTGATCCTCTCGGGCGCCGGTTGCCGACGCCGTCGAAGATCAGGACGCGCTCCGGCGGAGCGCCAGTTGCGCGTCTCCGCAGGTCGCGGGCTCAGCCGTGCGGGTTGGCCGGGGTGGGGAGGGCGAGTGTGAGGTGGACCGCCGGGCGAGGTGCCAGCCTGTGGGCTGGTCCTTTTCCCAGCGGCCTCCTCCCGAACCCGTCGTGCGACGTTAACCGCAA